>CALGEE010000150.1 GCA_937881525.1 uncultured Sphingomonadales bacterium
CTGCCATTTTGACAAAGGGCAATCCAGTTGCGCGGATTTTCAGCAAGGCAACATCCGAAGATGGGTCGCGGCCAACGATTTCGGCCTGATATTCTTTGCCATCGAACAAAGTGACCGTGACGCGGTCAACGGCATCGCCAGCTGGGCCGCCGGCAACGACATGATTATTCGTGACGATGTAGCCGTCGGCCGAGATCAGAAAGCCCGATCCGCCACTGGCCTGTTCTTGCGTCACTGGCCGGCGTTCACCGGTCAGCGGGTTGAGGCTGGTGGCGACCTGCACCTTTTGACGCGTGGCGATGTTCACAACGGCTGGCTGCAACTGCCCGGCGAGGTCTGCGAAGGTTGCCGGTGCCCCGCCGGGTGCCAGATTGGCTTGTTCTGAAACGGCAAGGCCAGTCTGTGCGGTGACAGGGTTGCCATTGACCAGAGCGACTGTGCCGCCAGCCATCAGGAGCGCGGTGGTAACTGCATAAGCGTAACGCACGGATATAATTCCTTTCGTCTATTCAATGGACAATTGGCCCGAAAATCAGCCCTTTGATGGCGTGGCAAAGCTTAACGCCAATTGAATGGATGTCTTAATGTCTACTAAGGTCCGTTGCGGAATTTCTCCAGATACGCGTTTTGCGGAGACAAGATGACGTTGCTTGAACCTTCGCCATTTTGGAACGTCTGACGATAGCTCTGCATTGCGCGATAGAAATCATAAAATCCTGGGTCCTTGCCATAGCTTATCGCGTAGATGCGGGCGGCCTCTGACTCGGCGTCAGCGCGGATGATCTGCGCTTCCTTTTGGCCTTCGGCGTCGATGGCGATGGCCTCTTGGTTTCTCGCACTGCGCATGCGGTTATAAGCTGATTGTAAGGTTGCTTCCGGCAAGTCGGCTCGCTTGATGCGTACGTCAATGACTTGGGCCCCATATTTGCGCGCTTCGCGGTTTAACGCGGTCTGGATATTCTCCATCACTTTGCCGCGTTCGGCACTTAGCAAGGCTCCAAAGGTCCGTTTGCCAAGCTCATTGCGCAGCGATGAACCCAAAATGGTCCGCAATTGGTCACGCAGGCGATCTTCGGTGCGGATTGTGCGGTACATCACGGCAGGCTGGGTAACGCGGAACCGAGCGAATGCGTCAACCTGCAACCGCAACTGGTCGGTGGAGAGCACTTCCTGCTGCTCCATCTGAACGCTCAAGACCCGTTTGTCGACCATCTGGATCTGTTCAACAAAGGGCATGCGGAAGGTGAGCCCGGCACGTGTTTCGCCAAATTTTTCGCCGGGCCTATAGGAGTTTACGATCCGCTTGACCTTGCCATAGCTACTAATAATAGCCTGTTGTGTTTCAGGAACGATATTAACCGACATGCTCATTAAGATGAGCGTGCCGATTGCGCCAACCGCGAGATAAATTGGGTTTCGCAGGAATGTGCTAATCATTGCTTGTTCCCTGTCACAACTACGGGCTCCGTTTTTTGAGCCGCCTTTTTCTGGAATTCGGGAATGGGCAGGTAAGGCATTACGCCGCCAGATTCGATAATTGTTTTGTCAACCTTACCCAGCACCTGTTCCATGGTTTCATAATATAGACGGCGCTTAGTCACCTCAGGCGCCTGTTTATATTGCACATAGATTTTGTCGAACTCCGCAGTTTCACCCAGCGCAAGTTCCGTTACCCGGCTGGCATACGCGCGGGCATCGTTGAGATAACTTTCGCGGCGTTGCTGCGCAGCGTTCACTTCACGGAACGCGTCGGTTACTTCGGCTGGAGGATCCGACTGGCGTATGGAGATGCTCTGGATCAAAACGCCGGCCCGATATTCGTCGAGCACTTGCTGCATCCCGCGGCGCACTTCAAGCTCAATTGCACCCCGGCCAGGGCCAATGGCTTGTATCAGCTCAAAATTTGCCACCGCCGCACGCATGATGCTTTCGGCCACTTCCTTCACGGTGTCCGGCGGGTTGTCGAGTTGGAATAGATACAGTTCCGGTTCTTTAATCGACCAACGGACATCATAAGCAATGTCGATGATACTTTGGTCCTTGGTCAGGATCAAATTCTCGCTGCCTGCCTTTGGCGAACCTATGGATATCGTCTGAATCTGTCGGGTATCAATTTTTGTGATGTTTTCGATCGGTGCGGGTAGGGTAAATTGGATGCCCGGCTGAACTGTGCGCGCATATTTGCCCAGTTGCATGACAACACCCTCTTGCTCCGGACCAATTCGGTGGATGCTTGCCCAGACCAGCCACAGCGCAAGAAAGACGCCGATGATGAGGGGAAACCAGCTTTTGCCGTTGGGACGTTTGGGTAAGCCGCCAAAGCCAGCGCCTGTTCCGCGCAGCATTTCTTCGAGCGAAGGACCGCGTGCGCGCGTGCGCGCCGCCGGGCCGGGTGTCGGATCCCATGGATTGACGGGATCTTGTTTTGATTCACCGCCGCGTCCGCTTGGATCGCTAGCCGTTCCATTATCCGTAGGATCTGATGAATCCCACGGTCCTTTGCCATTTGTTGCCAAAATTACCGTTCCCTGATCGTCAATTTTTTTGCTCATAACAATATATATGGGAATGGTTTTTCAGAAAAACAGTGTCAATCCCGCAATTCTGTATCTATTCGGCAAGACATGACAGATTTCAACACTTTTTCTGATGCCATAATTGCCGCTGTAGGAAGTCGCGCAGGCGGCTTGAAGGTCGTTGATAACGCCGTTTCGATCATGGTTGACGTATCGGGCCTAAACGAAGATCAACGCGTCGAAATAGAGGCCGATGTCCGGGCAGCCGCCGAGCAGGCCGGCGCGCAATCCGTTCGCATCATGTTAACCGCTGAACGTTTTGTGCCGCGCCTTATCGCGGTAGCCAGCGGCAAGGGCGGCGTAGGCAAGTCAACACTGTCGACCAACCTTGCCATTGCCATGGCGCGCGCCGGTCGATCGGTTGGCTTGGTAGACGCAGATATCTACGGCCCGTCGCAGCCAAGGTTGATGGGCGTCGAGGGCGTTAAACCGGAGGCCGAAGGCAAGACCATGATACCTGTTATGGGTGCAGGTGGCGTGCCATTCCTATCGATGGGGCAATTGGTCAACCCAGGGCAGGCAATTGCGTGGCGCGGGCCGATGGCGGGCAATGCGCTATCGCAGCTGGTTGATGCCAAATGGGGAAATGTCCGCGATATTGTGGTTGATATGCCGCCGGGTACAGGCGACATTCAATTGTCGATGGTTCAAAAGCACAAGCCCATGGGCGCAGTCATCATTTCTACGCCGCAGGACCTGGCGCTCATGGATGCCATGCGAGCCATCAGCTTTTTTGACACGGCTAAGGTGCCTATCATTGGCTTGGTCGAAAATATGGCGGGATATTTGTGCCCGCATTGCGGTGAAATGAGTGACCCGTTCGGTTCGGGCGGCGCAGAGGCGGCTGCGAAAGAGCTCGGCATCCCCTTTTTGGGACGCATCCCGCTCGACATCAATATACGAATAGAGAGCGACGCCGGAACACCGCCAGCGTTGGGTGAAGGACCAATCAGCGATGCCTATTCCGCGATCGCGCAGCGTGTCGCAACGTGGATTGATTCGCCGAAAGATACCGTTGCATGAAGGAAGCGCCTGCGCTTAAAGAAGGTTTAAGCCGCCGAAAGCTGATGGTTGGCGGGGGTGTGGGTGTTGGACTATTGGTGGCATGGGGACTTTGGCCGCGCCGTTATGCGCCAAATTTACGCGCAGCAGATGGTGAGCATCTGTTCGGCCCGTGGCTTAAAATCGCAGAAGACGGCAAGGTTGTTGTCGCCATTCCGCAAAGCGAGTCCGGGCAAGGCGTGTATACGGCGCTGGCGCAGATTGTAGCAGGTGAATTGGGTGCCGATTGGCGTTCAGTTGCAGTGCAACCTGTTCCGCCAAGCCCGATTTTTGCCAATACTTTGCTAGCGCGCGAATGGTCGCCGGCATTCTTGCCCGAAAATGTCGGCGTCGATGGCGATAGCGGCGTCCTTTCCAGCAGCATTAATGAATTGGCCCGCCGCGACATGTTTGTCGTAACCGGCGGATCGTCATCCATCCGGCAGTTCGAAATGCCATGCCGCGAAGCTGGCGCTGCTGCGCGGGCTTTATTGTGTCAGGCAGCCGCCGCGCGCTGGGATATTGCGTGGGAACAGTGCCGGACCGATCGGGGCTTTGTAATAGCGGGAAAGCGGCGTTTGTCCTTTGCCGAGTTGGTGGTTGCGGCATCGGCGCTTGACGTGCCGTCGCTGATCCCGCTGAACCCATCGGCACGAAACCATCTTTCCGGACGGGACGCGCCGCGCCTTGATTTGTCGGCCAAGGTTGATGGCAGTGCAAGTTTCGCAGCGGATATCCGCTTGCCAGATATGCTGTTTGCTTCGGTCCGGGCGGGGCCAGCGGGGAACACCAGCCTGATATCAGCGGATACGAAGGCCGGAATGAAGACACGCGGCGTGACTCAGGTCGTCAAAACCGACAATTGGGTCGCGGCGGTGGCAAGCAATTGGTGGGCGGCTAATCATGCACTTGATACCATGAAGCCGGTGTTCAGAACGAAGGGCCGAATGGCGGACAGCGCGCAGATTGCGGAGTCCCTTTCCAACGCAATTGCCAAGGGGCCTGGCTTTCGCGCCGTTAAAACGGGTGACGTAGATGCGGCAATTGCGCCCGAGACCGCGCCGCGCATTTTCAAGGCAGACTACTCGGTTGGCGCAGCTGTTCACGCCCCTATTGAGACGCGGACGGCGACAGCAAATTTCCACGATGGGCGCTTGCAATTGTGGCTCGCAACGCAGGCGCCGCAAGGGGCAAAGCGCGCAGCAGCAGATGCCATCGGCATAGATGTTGATGATGTCGTGCTATATCCGGTCATGGCCGGAGGCAGTTTCGATCGCAATTTCGACAATGTCGTCGCTGCGCAGGTTGCGGTTATTGCCAAAGAAGTCGGCCGACCCGTGCAATTAACGTGGTCTCGCACAGAAGATTTCATGCGCGATCATGTTCGCAGCCCAGCACTTGGCAGACTTTCAGCAGCCATGAACGCGGATGGCGCGATTACTGGCCTTGCAATAAGGGTGGCGGCGGCATCGACCATGCGTGAGCTTGCCAACCGGATCGATGGCCAAACACCGGATAAAGCTCGAAAGTCGGCATCGGGCGCATTTGATGTTATGGCGGTTGAAGGGGCGCAGGTCCCTTACGCCATCCCAAATATCGCCATTGATCATTTCCCTGTCGCAATGCCAATGTCGACGGGCCCATGGCGCGGTCTGGCAAACAGCTATAATTGCTTTTTCGTCGAAGGGTTTATCGATGAACTTGCACACAAAGCAGGCGTTGAGCCACTGTCATTCCGTATGCAGATGCTGGTTGGACAGACCCGTCTGGCGCGTTGCCTGACGGGTGTTGCAAAGATGGCTGGCTGGGATGGCGGCGGGTCGGGGAGCGGGCGTGGTATTGCATGCCACAGCATGCGCGGTAGCCATATTGCCATCATTGTGACCGCGCGCACCGGCTCGACCGGCGTACGCGTTGAGCGCATTCATGCCATGGCTGATTGCGGCCGGTTAATTAACCCCGATCTGGCACGCCAGCAGATTGAAGGCGGCATCGTCTTTGGATTGGCGCAGGCATTGGGGGCGGTTACGGACTTTGAAAGTGGCATGCCAACGGCGCGCCGATTGCGCGACATTGATTTACCCAAATTGGTCGACGTACCAGACATCACGGTCGAATTTGTCCGCAACGACGCGGCGCCGGGCGGGGTGACTGAACTTGGTGTACCTGCCGTGGCCCCAGCCATTGCCAACGCCCTTTTTTCTGCATCCGGTATAAGGCTGCGCGAATTACCTCTATTGTCCAAAGGACTATGATGACCTTACCTATTGATCACCCACTCGTTGCTACGCCAAAGATTGGCGTTCTTCTTGTTAATTTAGGATCGCCGGACGCGCCGACGACGTCTGCTGTGAAGCGTTACCTAAAGCAGTTTCTTTCTGACCGCCGCGTTGTCGAAATTCCTGCGCTTATCTGGCAACCGATCTTGCGCGGCATTATCTTGAACACGCGCCCGCAGAAATCTGCCCAAGCATATGCGAAAGTGTGGACGGATAAAGGATCGCCGCTTGCGTTTTTCACGGCCGGACAGGCCGAGGCACTTCAGGAACGGATGGGCGACAGCGCCGACGTCCGTTATGCCATGCGTTATGGTAATCCGTCGGTCGCCGATCAGCTTGCGGCGATGAAGACGGCTGGATGTAACCGCATATTGATTGCGCCCATCTATCCGCAATATTCGGGCGCGACGACTGGAACCGTGCTGGACGAGGCTTACGCCGCCCTGACAGCGATGCGCTGGCACCCTGCCATACGCACGCTTCCCGCCTATCATGACGATGCAGGCTATATTGGCGCGCTCAAAACTTCGATTGAAGCATCATTGGCGGCACTTGATTTTGAACCTGAAGCCATTGTCATCAGTTTCCACGGGATGCCCGAACGGACATTGCAGCTGGGCGATCCTTATCACTGCCACTGCCAAAAAACGGCGCGTTTGTTGTCCGAGGCCATGGACCGCGATCTCGTGATCAGTTTTCAGTCACGTTTTGGTCGGGCCAAATGGCTTGAGCCGGCGACTGACCATACGCTGATGCGCCTAGCACGCGAAGGGACCAAGAAAGTGGCCATTTTTGCACCTGGGTTTTCCGTTGACTGCCTTGAGACGCTCGAAGAGTTGGCCATGCAGGGACATGAGCAGTTCGAGGAAGCTGGCGGAACCCATTACGCCTATTTGCCGTGCCTAAACGACAGCCCCGTGGGTATGGACATGGTCGAGACCATTGTGCGCCGCGAACTCGGTGGCTGGATTTGACGCACTGCCCAGGCGGTTGGTAAATTGTCTGTGCTAACGTTCACGGCAACTTGCGCTTGCCCTTCGCCGCATTAATTATCGCAGCAGTTGTTTGGTAAAGGAGCGTGTATGACTCGAGTTGCTGTGGTTACCGGGGGAACCAGAGGTATTGGAGAGGCGATTAGCCTCAAGCTGCAAGAAAAAGGCAGGCACGTCATCGCCAATTACGGCGGCAATGATGCCGCAGCAAAGGCGTTTTCGGAGCGTACAGGAATTGCGGTGCAAAAATGGGACGTGGGTGACCATAAAAGCTGCATTGATGCCTGTGCGGCGATTGAGGCCCAATTTGGCCAGATCGACATCATGGTGAATAACGCCGGTATCACGCGCGACGCCACCATGATGAAGATGACCTTTGAGCAATGGGACGAGGTTATCCGCGTTGACCTTACCGGCTGCTTCAACATGGCAAAGGCGGTGTTTGCGGGCATGCGCGAACGCAAATGGGGCCGCATCGTCAACATCGGCTCCGTAAACGGCCAAGGGGGCCAAATCGGCCAAGTGAACTATGCCGCCGCCAAATCCGGCATTCACGGGTTCACAAAATCACTTGCGGCAGAAGGCGCGCGTTACGGCGTAACCGCAAACGCCATCGCGCCAGGATATATTGGCACCGAAATGCTTTCGACGATCCCTGAAAATGTGATGGAAAAAATTATCGCGCAGATACCTGTTGGGCGTCTTGGGCAGCCCGAAGAAATTGCGCGCGGTGTTGAGTTTTTGACCAGTGACAATGCAGGGTTCATCACCGGGTCGACTTTGTCGATCAATGGTGGCCAGCACATGTATTGATGGTCATTGGGACTTGAACAACATTTACCACCCTCCCGTTAAGCGCAGCATGACGGTTGCGGGGCATCAGACGTCAATTAGCCTTGAGCCATTATTCTGGAATAGGCTGCGCGCTGCGGCGGAAGCAGAGGGCTTGCCAGTAAACGCGGTTGTGGCCCAGATCGATGTTGCGCGTCTGGAATCGGAAACGCCATGCGGTCTGGCTAGCGCAATAAGATTGTGGCTTATGACGCGTACATAAAACTAACCCATGTGCCCTGTGATCCAGAACATGTGATGTGAAGTTAAAGCCCTGCTTCTACAGCAATTCTGACGGCATCAGCGGCGTTTGAAGTCGCAAGCTTCTTAAACATAAGCATCCGGTGCATCTGAACTGTTTTTTCACTTAGCGACAGACGATACGCAATTTGTTTCGTGCGGAATCCGTGGGCCATTTGCTGCAATATCTCGCGTTGACGTGGGGATAGGCGGTCCACAATTTGTGCAGCCTGTTGTTGCCGCACCAGGGCAATACTTTCTTCCTCGGGCAAAACCTCAATCTGCGAGCCTACGAAAAGCTGCAGATTGCCCAGATCGTCGAACAAGGGCGCGATCATCACAGCGTTGCGAAATGGTGACCCGTCTTTCCGATAGTTGATAAGCTCGGCCAAAGCAGGACGCTGCCCATATACGGCGGAACGCAGTTTTTCGGTCTGGCCATTTTCGGTGTCCGGCCCCCGCAAGAAACGGCAATTCCGACCAATCGCTTCGGCTTCAGCATATCCGGTCAGTGTGCAAAACGCGGCGTTGACTGCGATAATCGGATTGTCAGATTTAGTCGGGTCGCTGACGACCGTCGCAATCGGACTAAACTTAATCGCAGCCAGAACCGGATGCCGGCTGGCTGAAACGGGGGAGGAGGGAATGTCTAACTTCACTCGGTAGAGGATACCGCCAAAATGTCCTTCTGGCAACCGTTGCTTCGTTACCAGGTCACAATGTAACCGAGTGTTTCATTCTGTGCCAACGCGTTCGATATCCGCGCCCACCAGCTGAAGCTTTTCTTCAAGCCGTTCGTAACCGCGATCGAGATGATAAAGGCGGCTGACATGGGTTTCGCCCTCTGCTACCAAGCCCGCAATGACTAGGCTCATCGACGCGCGAAGGTCGGTTGCCATGACTGGTGCGCCCGTGAGTTTCTTGACGCCATGGACGATAGCCGTGCGGCCCTTGGTTTCGATATGTGCGCCCATCCGGTTCAATTCGGGGACATGCATATAGCGGTTTTCAAATATGGTCTCCGTCAGCACGCTGGCGCCGTCTGCCATGCAGAGCATCGCCATGAACTGCGCCTGCATATCGGTGGCAAAACCGGGATAGGGTGCAGTTGAAATCGTGAGTGGCTTCAATTTGCCGTCCGACTTCACGCGTATACCAGTCCCTGTATCTTCCACGGTCACGCCGGCCTGACGCAAGGCATCAAGCGTCGCGTCCATCTCGCTTGCTTTTGCACCGACGAGTTCAACATCTCCGCCCGTCATGGCAGCAGCGCAGGCGTAGCTGCCTGCTTCGATCCGGTCGCTCATGACGCGGTAGGTCGCACCATGCAAGCGGTCCTTACCCTGAATGATGAGATCGGATGTGCCAATACCTTCAATCTGCGCACCCATGGCGACAAGCATATTGCATAGGTCCACAATTTCAGGCTCGCGCGCCGCATTGTGTAAAACGCATGTGCCCTTTGCAAGGCTCGCAGCCATCAACGCATTTTCGGTTGCGCCCACAGATACGACGGGGAAGGTATATGTACCGCCCGGAATGCCCTTTTTGGCGATAGCTTTGACATAGCCTGCGGCCACTTCAATCTCGACACCAAAGGCCTGTAGCGCCTTCAGGTGGAGGTCGATCGGGCGGTTGCCAATCGCGCATCCGCCGGGCAGCGAAACTGTCGCCTCACCTGCCCGCGCCAGCATTGGTCCAAGCACCAAGATTGATGCGCGCATTTTGCGGACGAGGTCGTAAGGCGCGACGTTGCTGGTAATCCGCGTCGCTTCAAGGGTCATGACGCGGCCAAAATCTTCGGGGCGCGATCCTGCAACAGTGGTCGATATGCCGAACTGGTTCATCAGATGCTGGAAGCCGTCAATGTCGGCCAGACGCGGCAAATTGCGCAGCGTCAACGGTTCATCGGTCAGCAGCGCGCACGGGATCAGCGTCAATGCGCTGTTCTTTGCACCGGAAATAGGAATTTTGCCTTTAAGTGCGTTGCCGCCATGTACGATTATTTTGTCCATCGCAGCGTATTTAGCGGGAATTGGTCGCGGCGCAACTTAGGACTTGGTGAGCGCAGCCTCAACCTGCCCAAGCCGTTCCTTGCCCCAGAACATCTCTTCGCCCACAAAGAAGGTAGGTACGCCAAATGCGCCGCGTTTTGCAGCAGCTTCGGTGTTCGCCATCAGCTCGGCTTTCACATCGGGATCATCGGCCAAAGCAAGCAAGGCTGCACTGTCGAGGCCAGCGCTGTCGAGGACTTGGCGAACAATCTTTGCTTCGCCCATGTTCTTGCTGTCTTCCCACATCGCCGCCATGACCGTGTCGACATAAAGCGCAAAGCAGGCAAGCTGCTGGGCAGCAACTGCGCCGCGCATCAGATATAGCGAGTTTATCGGAAAACGCGGGTTCATCTTGAACGGCAACGCATGCGCCTTCACGAAGCGGTCAAACTCGAGCATTTCGTAATTCCGCTTAGCCGGCGTTTCGGCATAACGCATGATGGGCGCTTGGTTGTTCGTCAGTTTGAACAGGCCACCGAGCAGAATGGGGACATACACGAGCTCTGCGCCGGCGCGCGCACAGATCTCGGGCAAGCTCTTGTGCGCGAGATAGCTATTTGGTCCGCCAAAATCGAAAAGAAACTCCAAATTTTTTGCCATCAGAAACTCTCCGACCAAGGGCGCAAGTCCATCTCATGTGTCCAGGCGGTGCGGTGTTGTTTATGTAAGGCGACATATTGCAGCGCGATGGCATCGGGCGACAATATACCGTCAGCGGCCTTCGCTGCTTCAAAATCAGGGTGGATGCCGCGGATGAACGCCGTATCGATTCCGCCGTCGATAATGACATGCGCGACATGTATATTCTGTGGTCCAAGTTCACGCGCCATCGACTGCGCGAGCATGCGCAATGCACCTTTCGCGCCAGAAAAGGCTGAAAACCCCTTGCCGCCGCGAATACTTGCAGTTGCGCCAGTAAAAATGATGGTGCCCGATTGCCGCTCGACCATCCGCCGTGCGGCCTCACGCCCCATAAGGAAGCCAGCGAACGCCGCCATCTCCCACACCTTTCGGTACACTTGCGCGTTCATATCAAGCACCGAGAAATTGACGTTGGCGCCGATGTTAAATACCGCGACTTCTATCGGCCCGACGTCGCGTTCAATCGCGTCGACCATCGCGACCACATCGTCTTCGATGCGAGCATCGGCAGGGTAAGCGTGCGCTTTGTAACCCTCATTGCGGATCGATTGCGCGAGAGCCTCAAGTTGATCGGCATTGCGCGCACGGCGGTTGACGCAAGCGACATAGCCTTCGCGCGCAAAGGCCTTGGAGATTGCGCCGCCTGTCGCGTCACCTGCGCCGACGATAAGGGCCGCCTTACTCAATCTTTTTCAAGTGTGCATTGCAGTGGGTGCTGGTTCTTCAGGGCAAAGTCCATCACCTGCGTTACCTTTGTTTCAGCCACTTCATAGGTAAAAATGCCGCAAACGCCGACGCCCTTTTGGTGTACATGAATCATAACCCGCGTGGCTTGATCAGTGTCCATCTGAAAAAACGCCTTGAGGACATGTACGACAAATTCCATCGGCGTGTAATCGTCGTTCAGCAGCAACACCTTATACAGGCTTGGCTTCTTTGTTTTCGGGCGCGTGCGCGTGGCAAGGCCGACCCCTGGTCTGCCACCATTTTTATCGTCATCATCTTGCGCCATATATATTTGCATAAAGCTGAAATAGGATATGAGAGGGGGACTCCGCAAGCCCCGTTCACCATCAATTCGGTCGCACCAAAAAGAAACCGCCCTTTTCCCAAGGGAAAGGACGGCTTCTTCGTTGGATTGCACCGGTTTATTTCGACTGCCCACCACCAAAAGGAGGAGAGAGAAGGTGGCAGGCGCATAACCCACCGGCGCAATATCGTTCGAAAGCTTATGCAGCTTTCTTGAAAAGCTCAGTCGTTACCGCGATGCGGTTTGAGATTGGCTGGAACATTTCGCTTACCAGCTTGACCATTGCTTCTGTGTTCTTAGAACCCTGAGCAACGGCGGTGTCGAAACCCTTGCGAGCCATCTCACCCTGCAGCTTGACGAAATCGGTTGGAGATTTCACGGCGGTCAGTTCCTTAACTGCGACCTGGACGTCTTCGAAATTCTTCTTGGCGAATTCCATATTGGTCTTGCCCATTTCTTGAGCGCCCTTGGCAACGATCTTGCCGGCTTCAACGACGGCTTCAACATTCGCCTTGTTGAATTCGACGGCTTCAGCGGCAAACTTCTTGCCCTTTTCAGCGGCTTCGTTCGCCTTATTGCGTACGTCTGCGAAAAACTCAGTCGCTTTTTCTGCAGTGGCTTTAACAGTGTCAGTCATCTTAGATACTCCTTGTGCAATCGGTGTTGTTTCAACAGACACAGTTTTATGCGCCGGCGAAGCAGCGGGCGCTTCCGCCTTGGTCTTCGCAACGGCGCTCGATTCAGCCTTCAAAGCCACGTCCTTCTTCGCCGCGACTTTGGCGGTTCTCGATGGTGCAAGGGTTTCTGCTTTGAGCGTCATAAGTAATCACCATTGCTGTTGTGTTGCACTGCACAATAAATGCAGTGACAAACCGTGTCAACAAAAAATGTTGCAGTGCACAAAAATGACTTGGCGGCGCATTAGTCCGCCAATGTTAGACGTTCAAAGCGTTCATAGTGATGATCAGCAGAACCGAACTGGTTTTCGATCATTGTTGCCCGTTTGAAGAAATGGCCGATCGCCAATTCTTGGGTAATGCCAATACCGCCATGTGTTTGGATGGCGCTTTGGCCAACAAACTTTGCAGAGCGCGAAACCTTCGCCTTGCAAGCCGATACCGCGGCCATGCGTTCGGCAGCGGGCAGATCAAGCTTCAGCGTTGCCATTGTGGTCATGGATTTCGATTGCTCAACTTCCATGAACATGTCGACCATCCGGTGCTGAAGCACTTGGAAACGCGAAATTGGCTGACCGAATTGGTTACGCTGGCGTGCATATTCGAGCGTGCCTTGATGCAGCTTAGCGGTCACACCGCAGGATTCTGCGCAGACTGCTACGGTTGCTTCGTCGACGATGCGTTCGATAAGCGGCAGGCCTGCGCCTTCGTCGCCCAACAGGGCATTGCCCGGTATTGCGGCATTTTCAAAGTAAATTTCAGAGGCCTGAAAACCATCTACCGTTGGGTAATCGCGACGGACAATACCTTTTGCGCTCGCGTCGATCAGGAGCAGAGACACGCCGTTTACATCGGTGTTCGCGCCGCCGGTGCGTGCGGTGACGAGTAAATGCGTTGCCCATGGCGCGGCGTAAACGACGCTTTTATGGCCGTTCAACACATAGCCCGCGCCGTCCTTCTTCGCCGTTGTGCGAATATTGGCAAGGTTGTAGCGCCCTTGTGGCTCAGCATATGCAAAGCCAATTATGACATTCCCGCCAATGATTTCAGGGATAACCGAGTCAGCGACAGCGCCACCAACAGCCTTCAACGCACCGCCACCCAGGACGACGGTCTGGAGATAAGGCTCAATCGCGATGACCTTGCCAAGCTCTTCCATAATCAACGCATTTTCGAGATATCCGCCACCAAGGCCACCATGCTCTTCGCTGAAGGACGCGCCAAGCATGCCAAGATCCTGCGCCAGTGCCTTCCAAATGCCTTGGTCACGCCCGCTGCTGCTGGCGATCATCTTGCTGCGGCTGTCGAAATCGTAGGTGTCCGCCAAAAAGCGGCTCAATGTGTCGCGTATCATGTCCTGCGTTTCGGTGTAGCTGAAATCCATTATAGTTATCCCGTCCAGTGGCCCGTTATGCTGAACTCGTTTCACCTGCGGTGACTTCGTTCCAGCACCTTACTTTCGACGTTGCGAATTAAGACCCTGAAACGGAGTGACCATCGGTCAAACCAGTTCAGGGTGACGGTTAAATGTTAGATTAAATACCCAGCACCATCTTGGCGATGATGTTGCGCTGGATCTCGTTCGATCCACCGTAAATCGTCGTCTTGCGGGTGTTGAAATAGGTCGGTGCGGCACGATGTGCGTAGTCCGGACCTATGGGGTGCTCATTGTCGCCTTCGCCAAAGCCACGAAAATAAGGGGCGCCATAATGGCCGACTGCTTCCAATGCGAGCTCGGTAATCCGCTGTTGAATTTCCGAACCTTTGATTTTCAGCAAGCTCGATTCAGGGCCAGGGCCCTTGCCCGATGCTTCGCCGGCAAGACTGCGCAATTCCGTGAACTCAAGCGCGGTAAGATCAATTTCAAGTTCCGAAATCTTACGCTTGAAAAATGGATTGGCGATCAACGGGCGGTCGCCGTCCTGTTCGGTGCGGGCAATCGCCTTGATCTTCTCTACGCCGCGCTTCGAACGGGCAACGGCAGCAATGCCTGTACGCTCATGCGCAAGCAGGAACTTGGCACAGGTCCAGCCCTTATTTTCTTCATAAACGCGGTTTGCGACCGGCACGCGTACATCTTCCAACCAAACTTCGTTGACTTCATGCTCGCCGCCCAAGGTAATGATTGGACGCACGGTGACGCCCGGCGTCTTCATGTCGATTAACAGGAAGCTGATGCCTTCTTGCGCCTTGGCATCGGAATCGGTGCGCACGAGGAAGAAGCCCCAGTCGGCATGTTGCGCCATTGTCGTCCACGTTTTCTGACCATTGACGACATAATCGTCGCCGTCACGAACTGCCTTGGTACGCAAGGATGCCAAGTCGGAACCTGCGCCTGGTTCGGAATATCCCTGACACCACCAATCATCACCCGACAATATGCCGGGAAGGAACTTAGCCTTCTGTTCCGGTGTGCCGAAGGTGTAGATCACCGGACCAACCATCGACAGACCGAATGGCATCGTGCCTACGCAGTCAGCAGCGGCCAGTTCTTCCGACCAAATGAAACGCTCGGTCGCGGTCCAGCCTGTACCGCCATATTCGACGGGCCATGCAGGTGCGATCCAGCCTTTTTTAGCGAGAATACGATGCCATGACAGGAAATCTTCCTTCGAAAGCTCATGCCCCTCGTCCTGTACGGAGCGGAGATTTTCGGGATAATTTTCGGCGATGAATGTACGCACTTCCTTCTGGAAGGCGATTTCTGCGGGGCTGAATTCCAGTTGCATCTCGATTCTCCTAAAAACGTTCAGCCCGAATTAGTCGACGTTTACGTAAACGTCAACTGAATCTCAGCGTGCCTTCACATAGCTTCCTGGTGCTGATTCTAGAGCCTTCAGAGTGCCTTGGCCAGGTTGACGGCCTCCCGTCGCCGGCACGCACGCATTGCCCCTCTCTGTCAGCCAAACGAGCCAATCAGGCCACCAGCTGCCTTTGGTCTCGGTTGCGCCTTCAATGAACGCTTCAAGCGAAGGCGCAGCAGCGTCATTGGTCCAATATTGATATTTCATCTGCGCCGGGGGGTTCACCACGCCTGCTATATGCCCACTGCCAGCCAGCACAAATTTCATAGGCCCGGTAAAATGGTCCTGTAGTTTCCAAACGCTTTCGGCAGGTGCAATATGATCTTCGCGACCTGCCTGAATGTAAGTTGCCGTTTTTACGCGGCGCAGGTCAATCGGGGTGCCCAAAGCCGACAAATCGTGAGGCTTCACCAGCCGATTGTCGCGATAGAGGTCGACAACATAATTTCGATGCCATTTGGCGGGCAGGTTGGTGACATCGCCATTCCAGTGGAGGAGGTCAAACGCGGGATAATCCTCACCCAGCAAATAGTTCTTCACGACCGTCGACCAGATCAGGTCCTTGCCGCGCAACATATTGAAGGTGAGCGCGAGGAACCGTCCGTCCATATAGCCTTGAGGTGCGCTGAGCGCTTCCATCATGGCAATCTGCTGATCATCGATGAAATGCAGCAGTTCACCGCTGGTGCTAAAGTCGACCTGTGCGGTAAAAAATGTCGCGCTGCGCACCTTATCCGCAGCGTCAGTGGCAGCCAGGATGGAGAGGGTTGCCGCTAAGGTTGTTCCGGCAACGCAATAGCCAATCGCATGCACGTCTGGCACATCAAGACCGGAGCGGACGGTATCAATTGCATCGATCTGCGCCGCGATATAATCATCCCAGACGATGTCTTTCATAGTGCTGTCGGCCGATTTCCAAGACACGACAAACACCGTGATGCCTTGGTCCACGCAATATTTGATGAAGCTTTTTTCTGCCGTCAGATCCAGAATATAAAAACGGTTAATCCATGGCGGAAATATAATCAGCGGCGTCTCCAGCACATCTTCCGTCGTCGGATCATATTGAATAAGCTGGTACAGTGGGGTTTGGTGCACGACCTTGCCCTTTGTCGCCGCGATGTTTTCCCCAAGTTTGAATGCGGTGGGATTGGTATGCGTAATCTGTCCGCGTTGCATGTCTTCTATCAGGTGCTGCATTCCGGACATGAGACTTGCGCCATTGGTTGCCATCGCTCGCTCAAGCGCCACTGGATTGGTAAAGGGCGAATTGGCCGGGCTCATCGCCTCGATAATAGTGCGCAAGGCAAAGTCCATCTTGGCCTTGTCATGATCAGCCAAGCCAACCAACTGATCGGCGGCAGTTAACATATATTCAGACATGACCTGATAACTCTGCCGCACAAGGTCAAAAACCGGGTGTTCCCATTGCGGTGCTGTAAATCTGCGGTCAGACGTATCGACCTTATCACGCCCGGCCTTGGCAAGCGGCTCGAGCACAGCCCCCCACGCGTCCAACGCGGCGCGATAGGCCTTTAAGGGGTCAGTGGTTGCAACAGCTGACTGCCCAAACAGTTTCATAAACTGGTCCGCGTCTATAAACGGCGGGATATTGGTTGAGTCGGCCATGAATTAACGCATATCAAAGCTAACTGAATTGTCGAAGATTGTTTTGTTGTGCGGCGCAGCGTGGACATTGGATAAAAAAGAGCGCAAAGGCGCCCCATAATGACATTTGAAAACATACCCCCGCTTCTTGACGAAGCGCTTACCGCCCGTGGATATACTGCGCTAACCCCCGTGCAAACCGCTGTTATCGCAGAAGAAGCCGTAAGACGTGACTTGGTCGTCTCCGCGCAAACGGGCTCAGGCAAGACCGTAGCCTTCGGCCTCGCCATGGCACCCCAAATCCTTGATGGAGGCCTTGTAAGCCTCGCACGTGAGCCTGCTGCGCTGATCATCGCGCCGACCCGTGAGCTTGCCTTGCAGGTGAGCCGTGAACTCATGTGGCTCTATGCCAAAGCTGGTGTGCGTATCGCGACCTGCGTCGGTGGTATGGATGCATCAAAGGAACGCCGCACCTTGAACCAAGGCGCGCAGATCGTTGTCGGCACACCCGGGCGCCTGCGCGATCACCTTGAGCGCGGCGCGCTGGACCTGTCGGCGCTGAAAGTAGCGATCTTGGACGAAGCAGACGAAATGCTCGACATGGGCTTTCGCGAAGAGCTCGAAGAAATATTGAATGCAACGCCAGAAGGTCGGCGGACATTGTTGTTCTCGGCAACTATACCGAAACCGATTGTTTCGCTGGCAAAGCGTTACCAGCACGATGCATTGCGCATTTCGACCGTTGGTGAAGACCGCGGTCATGGAGACATCAGCTATCAGGTTTGCACGGTAGCGCCGCCGGACATTGAAAACGCAGTGGTCAACCTTTTGCGTTTACATGAAGCCGAAACCGCTATCCTGTTCTGCGCGACACGTGAAAATGTTCGCCGTTTGCATGCCAGCCTGACAGAGCGCGGCTTCAATGTCGTTGCGTTGTCGGGTGAGCATTCGCAGTCCGAACGCAACCAAGCGCTTCAGGCTCTGCGCGACCAGCGGGCCCGCGTCTGCGTTGCAACCGATGTTGCCGCACGTGGGATCGATTTACCGAACCTGTCGTTGGTTGTGCACGTGGAACTGCCACGCGATGCAGAAGGGCTTCAGCATAGGTCTGGACGTACTGGTCGCGCCGGTCGCAAGGGTACTGCCGTATTGATCGTGCCATATCAGCGTCGCAAGCGGGTTGAATCCATGCTGCGCGGTGCAAAGATTGAGGCGGATTGGATTAAGGTACCAACCGCTGCCGACATTCGCGCGAAAGATCATGATCGTTTGCTTGAGACACTACTGGCGCCTGTGGAGGTCGAAGACGAAGACCGTGCTTTGGGCGCAAAGCTGCTCGAGACGATGTCTCCAGAAGACATTGCTGCAGCACTTGTGCGTGTGCATCGTGCTAAGATGCCGCAGGCTGAGGACATGCTGGATGACGGAAGCCGCGAGCGTCCACGTGACGACCATCGTGCAGGGTTCGATGATTCCGTATGGTTCAAACTGAACGTTGGTCGTCGTAATAATGCAGATCCCAAATGGATTTTGCCGTTGTTGTGCCGCCGTGGCGGCGTGACCAAAAATGATATTGGTGCCATTCGCATTGCTGCGAATGAAACCCATGTCGGGATTGCGGCAGCTGCCGTGGCCAAGTTCACCAAAGGCATCGCGCAACCGGGGCACGAAGAAGACAATGACGTCGAAATCGTGCAGGCCAATGGCCCGCCACGTGAAGCGGCGCGTGAAAACAAGCGTATGGGGCGCGATAGCGACCGCCCGCAGCGTTCGCAGCTTGGCGTCAATCCGCGCGGCGATGGCCTACCACGGGGCGGTAACTTCCGCAGCGATGGGCCGCGTGGCGGTGGATCGAACCGTGATGGTGCACGTCCGTTCCGCAAGGATGGTCCACCACCGTCAAAGCATGGCGTCAAACATAAGGCAAAGGGCAATCGGCCGCGTTAATTGATGCGAAACATAGTTTTTCTGGAAATGGGTGGAAACATCGCCCATGAAGACGGCTCGTAAATCAACCAACGGGAAACGGGAGCCAATGTCCGAAGAATTCTACCGCATCAAGCGTCTGCCGCCTTATGTTATCGCCGAAGTCAACGCGATGCGTGCAGCGGCCCGCAGCGCGGGAGAGGACATCATTGACTTAGGCATGGGCAACCCAGATTTGCCGCCGCCAGCGCATGTCATCGAAAAACTCTGCGAAGTGGCGCAGAAGCCCGACTCTCATGGCTATTCAGCATCAAAGGGTATTCCCGGTCTGCGGAAGGCGCAGGCCAATTATTATGGCCGGCGTTTTGGGGTTGATATCGATCCTGAAAATGAAGTTGTCGTAACCATGGGTTCCAAAGAGGGCTTGGCGAGCCTTGCCACGGCCATCACCGCGCCGGGCGACGTTGTGCTTGCGCCAAACCCAAGTTACCCGATCCATACATTTGGGTTCATCATTGCAGGGGCGACCATTCGGTCAGTGCCGACCACGCCGGATGAAAATTACTTCCGTTCGCTTGAGCGCGCGATGGCATTCACCGTCCCGCGTCCTTCGATATTAGTGGTAAATTACCCGTCGAACCCGACAGCAGAGACCGTTGACCTCGCTTTCTATGAACGGCTTGTCGCATGGGCAAAGGAAAATAAGGTCTGGATCTTATCCGACTTGGCGTATTCAGAGTTGTATTTCGACGGCAATCCAACGCCGTCAATCTTGCAGGTTAAAGGTGGCAAAGACGTCGCCGTGGAATTTACCACCTTGTCCAAAACCTATTCGATGGCGGGTTGGCGCGTCGGCTTTGCTGTTGGAAACCGCGATCTGATTGCGGCAATGACCAGAGTGAAAAGCTATCTCGACTATGGCGCATTCACACCAATTCAGGCAGCCGCCTGCGCTGCGCTCAATGGTCCGCAAGACATTGTTGAACAAAACCGCCAGCTTTATCACAAGCGCCGTGATATCCTTGTGGAGGCGTTTGGGCGGGCAGGTTGGGATATACCACCGCCACGCGCATCAATGTTTGCCTGGGCACCGGTACCGCCCGCACTGGCGCATTTGGGTAGCCTGGAGTTTTCCAAACAGTTGCTGACAGAGGCCAATGTCGCTGTTGCACCGGGCGTCGGATATGGCGAAGATGGCGAGGGCTATGTCCGCATTGCCATGGTCGAAAACGAACATCGTCTGCGGCAGGCCGCACGCAACGTGAAACGTTATCTGCAATCCATGGGTGTCAACACGCCTAGCCAGTCGAACGCGATTTAACATGGCGCGCAGCGACTTTGCTTTTCACTATCGTTTCCGCGTGCGTTGGTCCGAAACCGATGCGCAAGGCGTCGTCTTTAACGCCCGTTATCTGGATTACGCCGACGTCGCGATCACCGAATATTGGCGCGCAGTGAAGTTTCGCGAATATGCGGACGGCGCGCCGCTGGAGTTCCATGTTAAAAAGGCCACAGTGACCTTGTTCGCCCCCATTAAACCGGATGAGTTGATTGAGGTCATGGCACGTACGATTGCTACCGGCCGGACAAGCATGACCCAGTTGGTTGAAATCCACGGTGTTACCGAAGATGGGTCGGACGATTTGCGTGCTACGGTTGATTTGGTCAGCGTGCATGTGGACCTTGATGTTCACCGGCCCATCCCGTTGCCCGATTGGGTGCAGGACGTGTTCGTTTCATTCGACAGCCAAGCGGGTTCCGCGCCGCTTGAGCTGATCGAAGGCTAAGTGCAACGCGACATGCGTAATTGCTTCGCGACCATTGGGCTCGCCGCACTTGTGCTGGGCAGTATGGCCGTCGGCGCCTGTTCAGCCGGCGGTTCGTCGGAAACCAAAAATGCCACGTCACAAGAATTCCCGCGTGCCGAACGCCGTGTATCTGCGGCTGGCGACACACAGTTTTCCACCGAAGCCGCACGTGACGAAGCCGGCGAGTCCGAATTCGTTATGGAATGGGCAGGTATTCAGCTTGGCACAACCGTGGCCGATATTGGTGCGGGCGAGGGATATTACACCATAAGGCTTGCCGAGCGGGTTGGCCCCAAGGGCCGCGTATTGGCGCAGGATATTAATCGCGGCGCGCTGGATCGTCTGGGGGAGCGCGTCACCCGGGAGCAACTCGACAATGTTGCAATCAAGGAAGGTGCGGTAGATGATCCCCGCCTTCCGGAGAATAGCTTCGACCGAGTTTTCATGGTCCATATGTATCATGAAATAGAAGAGCCATACGCGTTTCTGTGGCGTATGCGGCCTGCATTGGCAAAGGGCGGACAAGTAATCGTCGTTGACCGCGACCGCGCAACGGACCGCCATGGCATTCCGCCGAAGCTGCTGTTTTGTGAATTTGAAGCGGTCGGCTATCGCCTGACGGGATTCACCGAGCAATTGAAATTGGGCGGATATATTGCGCGGTTCGAGGTGAGCGGCCCGCGACCCGATCAATCGGCGATCCGGACCTGCGCAAACCGCTACCCGCAATCCTAAGGGTTTCAGTCGCCGTCGAAGCCCATGAGTGCATCAACGCGTATGTTTTTCCTGCGCAATTTTTCTGCGCCGCCCAAGTCGGGCAAATCGACGATAAACAAAGCCTGTTCGACTTTGCCTCCGCCTTGCCGGATGAGGTCGACGCCGGCCAATGCGGTGCCGCCAGTGGCAATGAGATCGTCGACAAGCAGAACTTTCTGATCCGGTTTAACGTGGCCGACATGCATTTCGATCCGGTCGGTGCCATATTCAAGCGTGTAATCGATGCCGATTTTCTCCCCCGGTAATTTGCCGGGTTTGCGGAGCATCAATTGCCCAAGGCCAAGCGCATAGGCGATGCCAGAAGCCACAATGAAGCCGCGCGCCTCAATACCAGCGACAAGCGCAGTATCGGGGTCAACCAAGGCCGCCAGCCGGTCAATCGTGGTGCGATAGCCGCCTGCATCCAGAAGCAAGCTGGACACGTCGCGGAACATGATCCCCGGTTTTGGGTAATCCGGGATGTTGCGGATTAGGGCCGCGAGGTCTGCATTGTCACTCATATCTTCTGACTGCCTGTTGCTGCGGACAATTTCAAGGAAATCTGGCGAAGCCATCGCGTGCGTTTTTAGGACAAAAAAAGGGCGGAGCCAAAGGCGCCGCCCTTTTTAAAATCATATTTGGAGACACGCCCCAAAGCAAGATTACTTCAGTTCGACGGTTCCGCCGGCTGCAAGGATCTTCGCCTTGATGTCTTCGGCTTCTGTCTTGTTCACGCCTTCCTTGATCGCCTTTGGCGCGGACTCAACAAGAGCCTTTGCTTCGGTCAGACCAAGCTGGGTGATTGCGCGGACTTCCTTGATGACTGCAATCTTGTTTCCGCCGTCACCGGTCAGGATAACGTCGAATTCAGTCTGCTCTTCAGCAGCAGGTGCAGCAGCAGCGGCAGGGCCAGCAACAGCAACAGCAGCAGCTGCGCTAACGCCCCACTTTTCTTCCAAAGCCTTTGCAAGGTCAGCCGCTTCAAGAACGGTCAAAGCCGAAAGTTGGTCTACAAGCTTTTCAATATCAGCCATTTAAATAACACTCCGATTTTCTGTCATATCTGTAGGGCTCGCCCAGCCGGTTAAAAACCATGGGACGCAGCCGGTTTCATTTAAAAAGTTACGCTGCCTTTTGGTCAGCATAGGCACCAAAAACGCGTGCCAATTTCGCAGCTGGTGCTGTCGACAGCTGAGCGATCTTCGTTGCCGGTGCTTGTACAAGCCCGATAATCGTCGCGCGCAGTTGATCGAGCGATGGCAATGAAGCCAGCGCCTTAACACCATTTACATTGAGGAATGTGTCACCCATCGCACCGCCGACAATTTCAAGTTTGTCATTAGTTTTTGCAAACTCGACCGCAATCTTTGCAGCGGCGACCGGGTCCGACGATGTGGCGAGCGCCGTAGGTCCGGTTAGCAATTCAGCTAACGCACCATAAGACGTTCCCTCAAGGGCGATTTTGGCAAGACGGTTCTTGGCGACCTTATAAGTTGCGCCCGCATCGCGCATCTTCAAACGAAGGTCGGTCGATTGTGCAACCGTCAGCCCGAGATTCCGGGTGACGACGACAACCGCCGCTTCATTAAAAGTGGCGTTCAGCGATGCAACTGTCTCGGTCTTTTCAGAACGGTTCATGCATTACTCCTTATTCGAGCCCTCCCGGCGAACCGGTCAAGCCCAACACGAAAAGCGAAGCACCCGGATGGGCACTAACGCTGACTTAGTCCGTGGGGAAGTTTCATGCCGAACGCACACGACATTATGTCGGAGCAATGGCGAAGGATGGCCAAAGCCAATCCTGAAATCTCTATCCCCGTCTAGGCTGGACATTAAGATGGGCAAATTCCCATCACCAACTGTCTCGGACGGTTGCCGGTGAAGCCGTCGCTCCACCGAACAGGGGTTCAACTAGCAGGGTTAGGGGCAGAGTCAAGCACGGCTATCCCATTGCCCTATCGATGCGGTTGACGGGCGAGCGGGTGCGCGGATTCCAATGGGCTGCGGTCGGGTTGGCGACGAGCGGCCTTGCGGTCATTCTAACCCATTCGGACGGCAGCGCGACGCCATTGGGATTGGTGCTTGTCGTCATGGCGGCCTTTTGTTGGTCGAGCGGGAATATGGTTTCGCGTGCCGCTGGTAAGGTCGACATGCTCGCTTATGTGGTCTGGGCCAGCATCTTTGCCGTGCCGCCACTGCTCATCCTCGCCTTGCTCTTTGAAGGTGCACCAGCGTTTATGGCGGGTGTGCACGCGGCAACAGCGACGACTTGGGCCGCCGTGGTCTGGCAAGCGGTTGGTAATACCATGTTCGGCTATGGCATTTGGGGATGGCTTTTGGCGCGGCATCCGGCCGCAACCGTTGCACCGATAGCGTTGCTGGTAGCGATATTCGGCATGGGGGCGTCCGCCTTGTTCTTGGGCGAGTCGTTGCAGAGCTGGAAATTACTTGCCGCTGCGCTGGTCATGGGCGGATTGGCGTTAAGCCTTTTATGGCCGCGATTTGTTCAACCTATTTCGAAAGATGGATCTCCGCCTGCGCGGGGATGACGAGTTTTTGCGAGGATAGGTCCGTCCCGACGCGAACGGATGTATGGAGAACGCGTATAGCCACCCAAAGAAAAAGGGCCGGAGGTTTCCCTCCAGCCCTTTTGTGTTCATTGCCGAAACGCCTTAAGCGCCAGGGACGTCCGCCAGATCAATCTTGAGGCCTGGGCCCATGGACGAGCTGACCGCAACGCGGCGGACATATTTGCCCTTTGATCCGCTGGGCTTGCTCTTGATGACCGCATCTACCAATGCGTCGAAATTCTTGCGTAGGTCGGAGTCAGAGAAGCTCTTCTTACCGATGCCGCTGTGGATGATGCCTTGCTTTTCAACGCGGAATTCAACCTGACCGGCCTTTGCAGCCTTAACCGCTTCAGCCACATCCATGGTTACGGTGCCCAGCTTAGGGTTTGGCATCAGGCCCTTTGGACCCAAGGTCTTACCCAAGCGGCCAACTATGCCCATCATGTCTGGCGTTGCAATGACGCGGTCATAATCGAGATTGCCAGCCAGCATGTCTTCCATCAGGTCTTCAGCGCCGACCTTATCGGCACCAGCGGCCGTTGCCGCAGTGGCCTTGTCGCCACGAGCGAATACGGCGACTTTCATGTCCTTACCGGTGCCGGCGGGAAGCGAAACCATGCCACGGACCATCTGGTCGGCATGGCGTGGGTCAACCCCAAGGTTCAACGCGACTTCAATGGTCTCGTCGAACTTGGCAGTCGCCATTTCCTTAATTGCCTTCAACGCTTCATCAACGCCGTACAATTTGTCCGCATCGAGATGCGCGAGCGATTTTGCTTTTTTGGTCAGCTTGGCCATCGGATCAGCCCTCCACTACTTCGAGGCCCATGGCGGTAGCCGAGCCTGCGATGATTTTAACTGCTGCGTCCATATCGTTCGCGTTGAGGTCGGCCATCTTGATGGTTGCGACTTCTTCAAGCTGCGCACGTGTGATTTTTCCAGCGGTGATCTTGCCTGGCTCTTTCGAACCGGACTTCAGGCCCAAAACCTTCTTGATCAGATAGGTCGCAGGCGGTGACTTCATGGCGAAGCTAAAGCTTTTGTCAGAAAAAACTGTGATCTTCGTTGGAATTGGCGTGCCTTTTTCCATGTCGGCGGTCGCCGCATTGAATTGCTTGCAGAATTCCATGATGTTCACGCCGCGCTGACCCAATGCTGGGCCGATTGGCGGGGATGGTGTGGCTGAACCTGCAGGTACTTGCAGGCCGATATAGCCGTCAATTTTCTTGGCCATCTGTGGCCTCCTTTCATTCTTTCTCCACCGAAGCCCGCAAGGGCGAAGGCGGATCAAATTAAGCGGTCAAACAGTCGCGTCCAAATCTCTTTGGCGACAACCTCCCGCGCGGGATCCCCCGATTCTCATCGGAGGAGGGTCGGAAATAGGTGAAGTGGGCCGGAAAAGCAAGCCAAGCCTGTGGCTGGGCGGGTCGCCGGTTGCTATATCCTTTCCCTCGCAGGGAAAGGGCCATTACTTCATCAATTCGACTTCTTCAAAGTCCAGCTCGACTGGAGTTGCACGGCCAAAGATGCTGACCGATACCTTGACGCGGTTCTTGTCGAAATCGAGCTCTTCTACCAAGCCGTTGAAGCTTGCAAATGGCCCGCCAAGTACCTTGACCTGATCGCCAATTTCGTAGTCTACCGAAACGCGCTTCTTTGGCGCGGCATCGAGTTCCTGCTTGGTGTTCAGGATGCGTGCTGCTTCGGCTTCAGTGATCGGCTGCGGCTTATTGCCCGCGCCTAAAAAGCCAGTGACCTTTGCCGTGTTCTTGACCAAATGGTACACATCATCGTTCATGTTCAGCTTTGCCAGAACATAACCAGGGAAGAATTTGCGCTCCGCCTTAATCTTCTTGCCGCGGCGCACTTCCGTGACCTGTTCGGTTGGAACCTCGACAGCCTCTACCAACTGCGAGAGGCCAATGCGCTCTGCTTCAGAGAGAATCTGGTCGCGGACCTTGTTTTCAAAGCCCGAATAAGCATGAATGATGTACCAGCGTGCCATAATATCTATTCTTTTCCCCAAAACTCTCTGTAGGGTCTGCGCTTAGCCTTCGGCGAGCGCGAGCAGTCCCTTTACGATTGCGGCAAATACCGCGTCGACGCCCAAAAAGAAAACGGCAAGGATGATGGTCATGATCAACACCATGATTGCGGTCTGCACGGTTTCCTGCCTTGTCGGCCATACCACCTTACCGATTTCAGTCCGCACTTGACGGATGAATTCACCGGGGCCTGTCTTTGCCATATCGTTTCTTCCTGTTCGATCCCGAGGATAGCCGCCAGCGCTCCGACCGGGGGGTCGAGAGCGATATAGGTTCCCAATTCGGAAAGACTAGGTCTGTAGCGATGGATTCGCCGCAGCGCAAGATACCAAACAAACGCAGGTAAGTCCGTTTAGGAAAGCGGGCCTGTGGATCGCGCAATACCGAACGGCCTTGAACTGTTGAGGTTTTTGGCTATCTCTCAAGGCTCTATCTCATCAAGGGAAATTCCACATGCCATCCGGTCTCGCTGCCTTACTTGACGATATTGCGATGATTGCCAAGGTTGCCGCTGCATCCTTAGACGATGTCGCCGCCGCAGCGGGTAAGGCCGGCAGCAAGGCCGCAGGTGTGGTGATCGACGATACCGCAGTCACCCCGCAATATGTGACCGGATTTACCCCAGACCGCGAATTGCCAATCATCTGGCGCATTGCAAAGGGTTCGTTCTTCAACAAGCTGGTGATCATATTGCCAGTTGCGTTGCTGTTGAGCCTGTTCCTGCCTTGGGCTGTAACGCCGCTTCTTATGCTGGGCGGCGCCTATCTGTGTTTTGAAGGCGCAGAGAAGGTCTGGGAAAAAATCGTGCCGCATGAGACGGAAAATCTGGCCGAGCAATTAGCGGAATTGACCAGCTCCGAACATGAACAAAATATGATCAAAGGCGCGGTGCGTACGGATTTTATCTTGTCGGCAGAAATCATGGCAATTGCACTGAACGAGGTAAAGAGCCTTGCCGAAACATCCATCTGGCTGGAGGCTGGGACATTGGCCTTTGTTGCGGTGGCGATCACCATCGCGGTGTATGGCGTTGTTGGCCTGATCGTGAAGATGGATGATATTGGACTGCACATGGCGGGCAAAGAAAACGGCGCTTCGCAGGCGATTGGACGCTTTTTGGTGCAGGGCATGCCAAAATTGCTGACCGCGCTGTCAACTGTGGGTACGGCCGCGATGCTATGGGTTGGCGGGCAGATTGTCGTCCACGGCTTTGGCATCCACCCGGCGGAGTTTATCGGCCTGCATGAAGGGGCACTGGCGTGGGTGGTTGACGCAGCCTTGTGCGGCATTGCGGGCCTAGCCATCGGTGCGGTGATTGTATTGGTCCACCACATGGTCGCCAAGCGCAAGGCGCATTGAGTTTAGTTAAGCCGGTCAGGCGGGCGAGGGGCCGTAAATACCTGTAAAAGTGAAAGAAAATGGCAGGAGTTGGGGGACTCGAACCCACGGCCCTCGGTTTTGGAGACCGATGCTCTACCAACTGAGCTAAACTCCTGCACTTCGCATTTCTACGAAGAATAGTGCCTTTAACGCCGATATGCGCACGGGGCAAGTCTGCTTTCGATACCAATCGATTAGAAGCTCATTTCGTCATAGACGCGCGATACATCGCCGCCCCATTCGCTATGAAATTTGTCGAGTAGCTGTTCGGCGACAGTTTTGCCGCTGGCGACGATTTCACGCAATGGGTCGAGATAGCCGGTTTCATTGTCGCCGCTGCTGTTCAGGCAGTTGCGGGCAGCCAAGCCAGAAGATGAGATCTCCAATATGCGGCCAGCCAGATCCAGCAGCTTGCCACCGCCAGGAATTGCTGCGTTCAATCCTTGCGCTGGAACTGCACTGCGCAGCGTTTCACGCTCTTCCATGGTCCAATGCTTTACCTCGTCCCATGCAGCGTCAAGGGCAGCTTGATCATAGAGCAAGCCGACCCAGAAAGCAGGCAGGGCGCAAATGCGGTTCCATGGGCCACCATCGGCGCCGCGCATTTCCAAGAAGCTTTTCAGGCGCACTTCAGGAAAAGCGGTCGACATATGGTCTTCCCAGTCGCTCACCGTGGGTTTTTCCCCCGGCAGAACCGAAAGCTCGCCCTTTAAGAAGTCGCGGAAATCAAGGCCCGCCGCGTCAATATATTTGCCGTCGCGGTAGACGAAATACATCGGCACCTTCAGCAGATAATCGACATATTGTTCATAGCCGAAATTGGCGTCGAATACGAACGGCAACATGCCCGTGCGCTGCGGGTCCGTGTCGGACCAGATATGGCTGCGGTAAGACAGGAACCCGTTGGGTTTACTTTCAAAGAAAGGCGAATTTGCAAACAAGGCGGTGGCCAAGGGTTGCAGCGCAAGCGACGTACGGAACTTATGCGCCATGTCGGCTTCGCTCGCATAATCAAGATTAACCTGAATCGTGCATGTGCGCAGCATCATATCGAGGCCCATGCTGCCAACGCGCGGCATATGGCGCAGCATGATGTCGTAACGGCCCTTGGGCATGACGGGCAGTTCGGCGCGTGTCTTGTCCGGCCAAAGCCCAAGGCCCAAAAAGCTGGTGTTGGTCTTGTAGCCAATGGCTTTGACCTGCTTCAAATGCCGCCCGGTCTCGGCGCAGGTTTGGTGCAGATTCTCAAGCGGCGCACCCGACAGTTCAAGCTGGCCAGCAGGCTCAAGACTTATGGCACCGTCGCTGCCGCTCATCGCGATAACTTTGCCGTTTTCGTACACAGGCTCCCAACCAAACTCGGTCATCGCCATTAACAGGTCGCGAATACCGCCCGGTTCATCATAAGACGGCGCGTGATGGTCACTGCGGTTATAGACAAATTTCTCATGCTCGGTGCCGATGCGCCAACGGTCCTTCGGTTTTTCCCCCTTGGCAATCGCAGCGACCAATTGATCGCGAGTTTCGATGACAGGATCTTTAAAGTCCGAAGTTGTTTTTGTGCTCATGCCGGCCGTTTAGAAATGTAGCGTCTATATTGCCAGCAGATTTATGGTTCATGCCATACAGTGTTGAACGGGTAAGTCGCAGCATAAGCTACGCCGACCAATCGCCGTTCTTGGCCATCCAAACGGAAATAGCAGTGACCGCGGCGGTGTCGGCGCGCAATACGCGCGGGCCAAGCGATACTGATCGCGCGCTGGGATGTGCACGGATGGCCGCATTTTCGCTGTCTGTGAAGCCACCTTCTGGCCCGATTAACACTGCGCCAGGTCCGGCCGTAATGGCGTCTAGAAACGGTTCGCCACCGCGTTCATCGCAGAAATAGAGCGTTCGTTCGGTTGGCCATTTTTGTAAGAGCGCCTCGATTCGGGTGAGCGTTGCAATCTGTGGTAACGCGGTGCGCTCACATTGCTCGGCGGCTTCAATCATATGCGTGCGCAGGCGTTCATCCTTGACCTTATCCACTACGCAGCGCGCGGTCAGCACAGGCACAAAGCGCGATATGCCAAGCTCACACGCTTTTTCGGCGATCCAGTCGAAACGGTCCTTTTTAACGAGCGCCTGACATATCCATAGGTCCGGGCTGAGTTCGCGATCACGCAATTTGCTATCGACTGTAAGGTCAAGGTCGCGTTTGCCCAGATGTGCTATCGTCGCAAGATATTCGCCAGAAATATCGTCAAACAGCTTTACCGGCGCACCCTCTTTCAGGCGCATGACGCCTGTGAGGTAATGCGCGCTGTTGCCAGCGATGTTCAGGGTCGCGCCCACAGCCAGCGGTTGTTCCACAAACAACCGGGGTGTCGATTTTGGGGGCCAGGCGGGTGTTGCGGGCATGTCTCGTGTCTACCCGCAAATAGGGCTGCCGTCATCTCCCAACTGAACCCGCGCGAACTTCTCAGATGACGCGCAGGATTAATTTTGGCAGTACCCGCGTTATGACATCGAACCTTGTCCCCGACAGCGAGCATAGCGGCATCATTAGACTGCTGCCGGTGAAGCTGGGCGCGTTGGCCCTTTTGGCGCGATTGGACCGTCCCATTGGCTGGTGGCTGTTGTTTTGGCCCTGTATGTTCGGGCTGGCGCTATCGGGTGGGCTTATCCAGCGCTGGGACCTTGCTTTGTGGATGCTGCTGGGCGCGATCGTGATGCGCGGGGCGGGGTGCGTGTATAATGATATCGTGGACCGCCATCTTGATGCGCAAGTCGCGCGCACTGCGTCACGGCCGTTGCCCAGTGGCGATATTGGCGTGCAGGCGGCATGGGCGTTTCTGTTTGGCTTATGCGCCATCGGCCTGCTGGTGCTCATTCAGCTCCGGTGGGAGGCGCAGATTGCCGCCTTGGGCAGCATCCTTCTGGTTGCGGCATACCCGTTTATGAAGCGCATAACCTGGTGGCCGCAGCTTTGGCTTGGACTGGTGTTTAGCTGGGGTGCATTGGTCGGCTGGGTAGCAATCATGGGGCAGGCCAATGCTGCCATGTTCTGGTTGTATGCCGGCACGATATTCTGGGTCGTTGGCTATGACACCATCTATGCCATGCAGGACCGCGAAGATGATGCGTTGGTCGGGATTAAATCGAGCGCCTTGCGGCTTGGCGGCAACGTCCGAGCAGGTGTGGCGGCATTCTATATTTTGACGCTGCTCGGCTGGGGCATGGCGATTTGGAGTGTCCGGCCCGAAAAGCAGGCTTTGGTCGCGCTCCTTCCCGTCGCCTTTCATTTGGGCATGCAAGTCGCATCGCTGAAATCTGATGGCAGCAATGCGCTTGGCCAGTTCCGTTCAAACCGCGTGGCAGGTTTGCTGGCCGCGCTTGCATTTTTGGTCGTTGGTGCGACCGGACAATAATAAACCACGGCCTAAAGAGAGCATATATGGAACATCGTCGTATCGGCAAAAGCGCCATTTACGTGTGCGACATCTGCATGGGCACCATGACTTTCGGGTCGCAAACCGATGAAGCGCAGGCGCATCGCATTCTCGACAAATGCCTTGATGCAGGCATCAATTTTTTCGACACAGCCGAAGGCTATCCCGTCCCGCCGGATATCAAATGGGTTGGCCGAACCGAGGATATTGTTGGTCGCTGGATGAAGGGTAAGAACCGCGATGCTATCATCATGGCCACAAGGGTCTCCGGACCAAGCCACACATGGTTCAAATCGCCCAAGCGCGGCTGCATACACTTGACCGCCACAATATCATCACCGCGGTTGAGGAGAGCCTGCGCCGACTGCAGACCGATTATGTCGACCTGTACCAGACGCATTGGCCCGACCACGGCCTCGCTTATGACGAGACGATGGAAGTCCTCGACGAACTGGTACGGTCGGGCAAGGTGCGCATATTGGCTTGTTCGAATGAGACAAGCTGCGGCCTGATGAAGTCGTTGGCGACATCAGAATGCCTTGGCGTCGCGCGCTACGAGAGCATCCAGAATAATTTCTCGATCAACAACCGCCGGTTTGAAGACGAGTTAAAGCAAGTCTGCCGTCAGGAGGGCATTTCCCTGCTGCCTTATTCGCCCTTGGGTGGCGGCGTGTTATCGGGCAAATATCTCGACGGCGCACGCCCGGAAGGCGCGCTTTTCGCCCGCTATCTCGAAATGGCCGGATCGCGCCAAGTCGAAATGGCACAACGTTTTGCGGGCCCCCGCGCGCTCGAAAGCACGATGCGGATCGTCGCGATTGGGCAAGAGGCGGGCATGTCTCCAGTGACGCTGGCGACTGCTTGGTCGAAACAGCATAACTTTGTCGCGTCGACGATAGTCGGCGTGAGCAAGGAAGACCAACTGGACGATATCTTCGCCGCGATTGACCTGAAGCTGAGCGATGAAGTGATGACCGCAGTGCACAAGGTGACGAAAGAGATACTGTACCCGATGGGGTGAGAGCGTGATGGGGAGACGGAAACTCTCCTCCCGCACCGCCAAACTGGGTTCAGCCTATAATCTCCGCCTGCGCGCAGCCAAGCGCTTCGCCAAGCGCTTGCAAGCGCCGCGAGACGCTGTTGGACTGTAGCCGCACAGCCGAGCCGCTGAGATAGAGGCGAAGCGTCGCGCCATCGCCGTCGAGACGGCTGTCGCCAAGCGCGCCGCCGGTGCCACCATCAAGGCGGAGGGCAACGCGAATGGCAAGGCCCCAAATTACCGCTTGGGCCAGCGCCTCTGGTTTGGCCAATGCCATCAGCGTTTCGGGAAGGGGGCGCTTTCCGGCGTGCACCGTCCATAAAGCCGCAGCGATGACGGCGCGGTCGCTGGCGCTGACGCCGGGCCAGCTGCCCTCCAATGCGAGGTCAAGCGCATGGTTGGCGCGATATTCGGGGTTCACGTTCCACACGCTGTCGGACAGCAAACACGCCGCCTGGCACAATCGCGCCTCATGTGCACTTTGCCCCGCAAATACCGGCGCAATCCATTTGGCAAGGGCATCGCCATGAAAGGGAAAGCGCCCAAGCCGTTCGCCTTCAAAACGGGCGGCGGCAATTAATGGGTCTTGCTTGCGTTCGGCAGGCGTCAATTGTTCAAACAACAACCCCTCGCGTAGGCCATAGATGCTTGTTACGAGCTTGCTTGGTTTCAATAATCCGACAATGCCACCCAACAATGTGGTCGCCCCCGGCAGTTCGGAAATGCGGCCCGCTGCGACCACGTTGGACCGCGTTAAGGCGTCTATGTCTTGGGTAAGCGGAGCGAGCACGTCTGGAGCCTCTGGCGGCATTTCATAATTGGACAATATGGTCAGCGGATAACCGGTTTCATGCATGTGCAGCCGGACAAAACTGCGCCATGAACCGCCAATCATATAAAAGGGCAGGCCGGTTTCAATCGGGAAGGCGCGCTTGCCCATTGTCTTGGTAATATCATCGCGCAACATTGCTGTGACCTGCTTGGCCGATTTTCCCATCAGGACATCGTGCCGCAATGTGCCCAGCGGCAGCGATACGCACGCGCCCAATTTGCCATCGGCGATACGGATAAGTTCAAGGCTACCGCCGCCCAGATCACCGACATAGCCATTGGCGAAGGGATTATCGCTCAACACGCCATAGCCGGCCGCCGTTGCTTCGGCATTGCCATCAAGCACATCAACGCGAATACCAAGCGCTGCTGCTTTTTCGATCAACTCATGCCCGTTTTTGGCTTCCCGCGTTGCGGCGGTGGCGACCACGCGCATGCTGTCGACCTGCATCGCGCGGGCAAGCGTTTCGAAGCGCGCGAGTGCGGCCAGCGCCTTTTTCATCGTCGCTTTGTCAATTTCACCATCGCCGGTGAGGCACGCCCCAAGCTTTACCCTACTTTTTTCGTTGTAAATGGGCATGGGCGCGCGTGGCACCCCTGCGTAAACCACCAGCCGAACGGTATTTGAGCCAATATCTATAACGGCCTGACGCACCGCCTTCATCTTTTTCGGACGAGGCTCAGCGTTGGAACCTTCTTGTCATCTGCGAGCGCGCCTCCGCGCCCTGAAAGCGACGCATTGGTCATAAAATAATGATGCAGATTAAATGGCATTGTTCCGGCTTTCACCCTCTCATAGCGTCCATCCGAACGCAGCATCCAGCTTTGCTGGTTGTCGAGGAGGTTTGCAACCATAACCTGATCAAGGATTTGGTCATGCACGGTAGGGTTCTCAATCGGCAGCATATATTCTACGCGGCGGTCGAAATTGCGCGACATCCAATCTGCCGAAGAGATGAGGACTTTGGCATTAGGGTTCGGCAAATCTGCGCCATTGCCCATCGCCCAAATACGGCTGTGTTCAAGGAAGCGCCCGACGACGGACTTCACGCGGATCCGCGACGACAGGCCCTTAACGCCGGGCCGCAAGCAGCAAATGCCGCGCACCACCAGGTCGATTTCAACGCCGGCCTCGCTCGCCTCATATAATTTGTCGATGACGGCCTTATCGACCAAAGAATTGAGCTTTGCCCAAACTGCACCGGGCCGCCCTGCGGCGACATGGGCAATTTCATCGTCAATCAACGACATGACTTTGTCGCGCAAGCCCAGCGGGCTCATGGTCAA
>CALGEE010000151.1 GCA_937881525.1 uncultured Sphingomonadales bacterium
TTGCAAACATGCCGATCTGGCAATTGCTTGGCGGCGATGCGCCAAATGAGGTTTTGATCAATTCGTCCATCTCAACGGGCACACCAGAGGATATGCTGGCGTTGATCCTGGCCGCCGCAGACAAAGGTTATACAGTGCACTCCGCTAAGGTCGGAGGCACCGACGTCGGCCTTGATATCGAGCGGATTGATATGATTTCGGCAAGTTTGCCAAAAGGGCACAAAGTCACGTTTGACGTGAACCGCGCATGGCAGCCCGCTGTTGCGATCGAGGTTCTAAATTCGGTGAAAGCACGTGATTGGGTCGAACAACCTTGTCAGACGTTGGACCAATGCGCGCATGTGGCGGCCCGTGTGTCTAACCCGATCATGCTTGATGAATGCATGTCCGATTTCAATGACCACCTGGAGGCCTGGAAGAGTTCGGCTTGTGAAGGAGTGAAAGTAAAGCCAAACCGTTTGGGTGGACTGACCAAGGCACGGCAAGTGCGCGATTTTGGCGTCGCGGTTGGATGGCAGATGCATATCGAAGATGTGGGCGGATCTGCTTTGGCCGATACGGCTGCGTTGCATCTGGCGGCCTCAACGCCCGCGCCAAACCGGCTCGCGAGCTGGCTTTCGCATGACCACCTCAGCGTTGACCCTGTATCGGGGCAAGGCGTGCGGAACCTTGGCGGTCACGTTGTGCCACCATCACTGCCGGGGCTGGGGGTGACACCTGACCCGGACATGCTTGGCGCGCCGGTTGCGGTCTATTCATGAAGGTCAACCGGATCACCTTGTGGTCAGTCGATCTGACCAGCCATGAGACTTATTACATGGCCGAGGGCAAGACCTGCGATACGGTCAAAACCCACGTGCTTTGTCTGGATACAGATAGCGGCCTAAAGGGCTGGGGCGAGGTCTGCCCGATCCCGCATTACCTGCCTGCTTTCGCTGATGGCGTGCCCAGTGCTATCACCGAAATGGCGCCGGCGATAATTGGGGGTTCCCCGTTTGGCGTTGACGCGCCCATGCGCAAGCTGGATGGGGTCCTGCAAGGCCACCTGCACGCAAAATCCGTTGTGGATATGGCGCTTTGGGATCTGTTCGGCAAGGCATCGGGCCAAGCGTTGTATACTCTGCTAGGTGGGCGTACGCGCGCTGACATGCCGCTTTACCATTCGATTACTTGCATCGCACCTGACGAGATGGTGCGGATAGCGCGGGAGGCCTACGGCACAGGCATCCGCCAGTTCCAGGTCAAACTGGGCGCGGATACAGATTGGCAGGCCGATGCGGAACGACTGGCCAAAGTACGCGAGGCGGTGGGTAGCGGACCATTGGTCTACGGCGACTGGAATTGCGGCGCGACTAAACTGCATGCCACGCGCACAGGCCGTGCCGTTGCGCATCTGGATGTCATGTTAGAACAGCCGTGCAAAACCCTTGAGGACTGTGCCGCTGTCCGGCAAGCCACTGGCCTGCCAATGAAGATCGACGAAGGTGCATATGATCTGGCATCCCTGATGCGTGCTCATGAGCTTGGCGTGTTGGACGCGGTAGCCCTGAAGTTGTCGAAGTTTGGTGGGCTTTCTGCAATGCGCCGCGCACGCGACCTTACAGTTCACTTAGGGGCAGAGATTTGCGCCGAATGCACATGGGGGTCTGATATCGTCACCGCCGCGTCGCTGCATTTCGCCGCGTCGACCCCGCAGGGCGCACTCCTGAACACTTGCGATTTGTCGTCCTACGTCAGCCCGCGCATAGCGCCCGATTGCCCGACACGCAAAGACGGCCGCATTGCGCCGCCGACCGGTCCGGGGATTGGGGTTAATCCCGATCTGGACCTTCTTGGAACCCCCATACTTGAACTGGCCTGAATCATGCAAAAACTGACATCACAATCTGAATGGATCACCCGCGCACAAACCGTTCTACCTGCAGGCGGCTTTGGCAATTTCGACCCCGGCATCGTGATTGCTAAGGGGGAGGGAAGCCACGTTTGGGATGAAGACGGCAACGAATACATCGACTACCTGATCGGGTCTGGCCCGATGTTGCTTGGCCACGGCCACCCCGAGGTCATGGAGGCGGTGTTGGAACAACTTCCCAAAGGTATGACCTTCTTTGCCAACAACGCCAAAGGTATCGAGCTGGCAGAGGCGATTGTCGATGCGGTTCCCTGTTGCGAACAGGTCCGTTTTGTCGCGTCAGGCGGCGAGGCCGATATGTACGCCATTCGTCTTGCACGCGCCTATACTGGCAAAAACAAAATCCTGAAGTTCGAAGGCGGTTACCACGGAATGAGCGCCGAGGCCCAGATGAGCCTTGCACCCGCCGAGCGCGTCAATTTTCCTCAAGCGGTGCCAGACAGCGCGGGTATCCCACAGGGCGTCGCGGACCAGATGCTGATCGCACCGTTCAACGATCTAGCAGCTGTTGAGACTTTGCTGAGCGAACACGACGACGTCGCAGCCATTATCGCAGAACCTCTGCAACGGATCATTCCCGCCGCCCCCGGTTATCTTCAAGGCCTGCGCGATCTGTGTGACAAGTACAGCGTCTTGCTGATCTTTGATGAAATCGTCACAGGGTTCAGGCTGGCTTATGGCGGCGCGCAGGAACGGTATGGCGTGACGCCCGATATTTGCACACTTGGCAAGATCATTGGCGGCGGGTTCCCGCTCGCCGCCCTCGGAGCCAGCGCCGAGATCATGCAGCATTTCGACAAATCCATCGTGGGCGGTGACAGATGGCTCATGCAACTTGGGACGCTATCGGGCAATCCGATTGCAGCGGCGGCGGGCCTCAAGACCATGGAAATCCTCAGACGCAAAGGCAGCTATGACCGCTTGCGCGAAGTTGGTCGCGCATTGCAGGACATGCAAAGCAGCGCACTCGATGCCGCAAGTATTCCGCACCAAATTTGCGGGGATGAAACATTGTTCGATATCTTCTTCACGACCAGTCCCTGTCGCGACTACCGCTCCGCCAAGCATGATGATCCCGCACGCAACGCGACCTACAATAGCACGCTGCGTCAGCATGGGATTTTCAAGTCTCCGGGTAAGCTCTACCCGTCACTTGCGATCATCGAAGAGGATCTGGAACAAACGAAAGCCGCTGTCGAGCATGCTGTGCGATCCATTTCTTTGTCCTGAGCGACATTTCGTTCACAGCACCTAATGCGTCTACGGGTAGACAAAGATTTGTCG
>CALGEE010000152.1 GCA_937881525.1 uncultured Sphingomonadales bacterium
CATTTTGGGTGAGCCAATGAAACCGGCAACGAATATGTTGCGTGGTTCGCGGTAGAGATCAAGCGGCGAGCCTACCTGCTCGATCACTCCGGCCTGCAGTACAACGATCTTGTCCGCCATTGTCATGGCTTCGACCTGATCGTGGGTCACATATACCATCGTTGTATCAAGTTTTTTGTGTAGTTCGGAAATCTCCATTCTCATGCCAACACGCAAGGCCGCGTCTAAGTTGGACAAGGGTTCATCGAACAAAAACGCCAACGGTTCGCGGACAATCGCTCGGCCAATAGCCACACGCTGTCGCTGACCACCCGACAATTGACCGGGCTTACGATCAAGGTAATCTGTCAAATTAAGCGCTTTGGCGGCCGCTTCGATCCGGTTGTTTTGTTCGGCCCTGTCCATCTTTGCCATGCGCATCGGAAAAGCGATGTTTTTACGCACTGACATATGCGGATAAAGCGCATAAGATTGGAATACCATCGCAAGCTTGCGCTTGGCTGGCGGCAAGTCAGTCGCATCTGCGCCGTCGATTTCGATTTTGCCGGATGTCGTGTCCTCAAGACCCGCGATTAGGCGCAATAGGGTGGATTTACCGCAACCTGACGGGCCAACGAAAACGACAAATTCGCCCTCTTCGATGGTCAAATCCAACGGTGGAATTACCTCAACGTCACCGAATTTCTTTTGAACCTGCTTAAGCTGTATGCGTCCCATATTCTGTTTCCTTACTTAACAGCACCAAAGGTCAGGCCCCGGACAAGTTGCTTTTGGCTGAACCAGCCCATGATGAGAATTGGCGCAATGGCCATAACCGATGCCGCGCTAAGCTTGGCGTAGAACAGCCCTTCGGGGCTAGAATAACTAGTGATAAATGCTGTCAAAGGTGCAGCGTTGCCAGCGGTTAAGTTGATCGTCCAGAACGCCTCGTTCCAAGCCAGAATGATGTTCAGAAGAACTGTTGACGCAATGCCGGGAATGGCCATTGGAGTGAGGACATAGATCACCTCTTCTCGCAATGAGGCACCATCCATACGGGCCGCTTCCAAGATCTCGCCGGGGATTTCTTTGAAGTAGGTGTAAAGCATCCAGACAATGATCGGCAGGTTGATCAACATTAGAACCAGCGTCAGGCCCGTACGGGTATCCAGCAGATTAAAATCGCGGAACAACAAATAAATAGGCACCAAGACACCCACCGGCGGTAGCATCTTTGTCGACAGCATCCACATCAGAATGTTCTTTGTGTGCTTGGATGGCACGAACGCCATCGACCACGCAGCAGGGACGGCGATGATCAAACCCATAGCAGTGGACCCAAGCGCGATGATCGCCGAGTTCGAAAAGTGCTTGAAATAGTCCGACCGCGCTTGCACCGCGCTAAAACTCTCCATCGTCCAGCCAGACCCAAACAGAATTTCTAAAGGTGCACGTATCGCGTTTTCTTCAGTCTTGAATGACAGAACTACGATCCACAGGATCGGTAAGAACATAAGAAACCCAAGCGTGCCCGCGATCGAAGTATTGATCCACTTGGTCTTAGTTGAAACTGCGCGTGACATATCAGGCCCCCTTTATGCGTCGAGGTTCTTGCCGATAATCCGCATAAGGAAAATCGCAACAATGTTTGCAAGGATGATGGCGATAACACCGCCCGCGCTGCCCATACCCACATCAAACTGCAGCAAGGACGATACGTAGATCAAGTAGGTCAGGTTCGTCGTCGCTGTTCCCGGCCCACCATTTGTCGTTACCAGAATTTCCGCGAAGATCGACAAAAGGAAGATCGTTTCGATCAGAATGACGACTGTAATTGCGCGGGCCAAATGCGGCATCATAATGAACCAAAAGCGGTTTAACCAACTTGCCCCGTCCATCTCAGCCGCCTCAAGCTGCTCTTGGTCAAGCGACTGCAAGGCGGTTAAAAGGATCAGTGTTGCGAACGGCAGCCACATCCACGACACGATGAACGTTATGGATGCCAGAGGGTACTGCCCGAAAAAATCAATTGGTGGAAAGCCCAGCCCCGTAACAATACGTCCAAAGATGCCGTTCACCGGATTCATAAACATGTTTTTCCAAACAAGCGCAGACACTGTCGGCATGACAAAGAACGGGGCAATGACCAAAATGCGGATGAAACCTTGCCCGAACATCGGCTTATCCAAGAGTAGTGCCGCACTAAGACCACCGACTACTGTAATAAGCAGCACGCCACCAACTAACAAAAGTGTATTAATGATGGAGTCTTTGAAACTTGGATCGGTGATGAACCAATAGTAGTTGTCCCACCCAGCAAAAGACTCTGAACCGGGTTGCAGCAGGTTGTAGTAGAGGAACGAAAAGTAAACCGTCATGCACAACGGCACCAACATCCACCCAAGCAGCAAAAGCACAGCTGGAGAGATCATCAAACGTGCGGCTGACCGAGACGCTTTTGTGGCCATGAGCTAAAGCTCCCTCAAAACGATTTCTGATTTGACATTCAAGGAAACGCCTCAGAGCAGACGCTTGCCAAAATGCTTTTCTACAAAGGAAATAGGGGTTAAAATGGGCCGAGTTATCAAGTCCCGGCCCACTTCGGGAGGTTTACTTACTTCAAGTAACCAGCTTTTGTCATCTCGCGTAAGGCGAACTTTTGACTATTTGCCAGAGCATCTTCGACTGTTGACTGACCAGCCAATGCCGCAGCAACTTGCTGACCGACGTAGTTACCAATGCCCTGAAACTCAGGGATCGCTACGAACTGAACACCTGTATAAGGCGTTGGCAGAAGAGTTGCATCTGCTGGATCAACTGACAAGATCGCGTCAACAACAGCTGGTGCAAATGGTGCAGCTTCGATGCGACGTGCATCTTCTTCTACTGACTGACGTGTACCTGATGGTACAGCGACCCAACCTTTAGATTCTCCAACCGTTTCGAAGTATTCCTTCGAGGTAGCCCACTTAAGGAAGTCTTTTGCTGTGTCAGCTTTTGTTGTGGATGCTGGGATCGCAAGAGCCCATGACCAGAACCAGCCAGTACCTTTGTCAGTTGCCTGCATTGGTGCCTTAACGAACTCTGTTACGTCAGCGACTGTAGATGTTGCTGGATTGCGAACGTCGCCAGCAGCAGATGTCGCGTCAACCCAAGTTGCACACTTGCCGTCTTTGAACAGCGCACGGTTTTCATTATGGCCGTTTGCAGATGCGCCTGGAGGACCAGAGTTCAGCATCAAGTCAACGTAGTAAGTAACCGCGGCATTCCATTCTGGGCTGTCCAGCTGTGGAACCCAGTTCTCATCAAACCAGCGAGCGCCGTATGCATTCGCAACCGTACCAACAAACGCCATATTTTCGCCCCAGCCAGCTTTACCGCGCTGGCAAGTTCCGTACATACCGTTGTCTGGGTCGTGAACGGCAGCAGCCAATTCAGCGAACTCTGTGTATGTGATTTGCTCTTGTGGCATCTCTACGCCAGCAGCTTCAAATACGTCTGTTCGGTAGAACGTGAACGATGTTTCTGAATAAAGTGGCAAAGCGTAAAGGTTGCCGTTTGCTGAAAGACCGTTGCGAACGAGCTGGAACACATCGTCCAGATCATAATCAGCGTCGTCAGCAAAATCATTCAGTGACGTTAACCAGCCGTTGGCACCCCAGATCGGCGTTTCATAAGCACCGATGAACATGATGTCGAAGGAACCACCGTTTGTTGCAATGTCTTGCGTTGTACGCTGACGTAAAACGTTTTCTTCCAAAACAACCCAGTTGATGGAGTTGCCTGTCGCCTCTTCCCAAGCAGGAGCAAGCTCTTGCATTGTGATCATGTCAGCGTTGTTGACTGTTGCTATAGTTATCTCTTCAGCAGACGCCATGCCTGCTACGAGACCGAAGCTGACTGCAGTCGTCAGCATTTTTGTTTTAATAGACATAAAAGTCCTCCCATTTTACACATGCAAAAACTAGGCGTTTATCGTTAGCACTGTCAAGATATTTTTTGCACGTGCCAAAAGTATTGGAATGCGATCAAGCTGATTCGCGAATTTTAAGCACAGCAT
>CALGEE010000153.1 GCA_937881525.1 uncultured Sphingomonadales bacterium
AATACGGTTAGGTTTTGGAAAGAAGTTGTTGCTTGGTCAACCGTGTCAAGCCACCAGTTGAAGCTTACGGGCAGCAGCCACCGTTTCTTTGCGCGACGTGCAGCCCAGCTTGCGATAGAGGTTTGAAAGGTGAAACTTGACCGTTGCCTCGCTTAGGCCCATCAGATTAGCGATCGCCTTGTTCGTGGCCCCTTCGGCGAGGGCATGGAGAATGTGGGTTTCCTGTCGCGTCAACCCGTGTCCGCGGCCCCACCGCGCCCACCCCGGACCGGTTCCTCCCAACTGCCGCAACAGACGGCGCAGATGATCTGCACGGTCAATCGCCGCGCGCAGCCGCTTGTTCCCGGTTAGGTCAGCTAGAAAAACCCGCTCCTCGCCAAGGGTAGCAACGGCGCCCATTTGCGCGGCCATCGACAGGGTACATTCCAGTGCGGTCTGGGCCTCGGGCACACGGCGCTGGCGGCGCAGCACATGCGCACGCCAGATCTCGACCCCAATCCGTTGCCGCCCGTTCAGATGTGGATTGTCCAGCATCACATCCAGTTGCCGCACCAATCCGGGTCGGCCGGGCGTCAGTTGCGCCATGTGCCGCAGCCAGACCAGCGCCAGTGCTACCTCGTCGCGGTTAGACAACATGCCAAGCCTGTCACCCGCCTCTTCGACCCATGGCAGGGTGATGCGGGTGTCGAGCGAATGTGCCTTAACCATCGCATCCTGCCAACGGTTGCCGTTCTGCATCACCACCACTTCGCGGATGTCGATCAGCATCCCGAACTGCGACGACCTCTCCTGTGTGGCGCGCCAGCGGTTCAGAAACGCAAGAGCGGCCATCGTCGAAAAGTGTTCGCCCAGCGCCTGACTGCCATAGATCAGGACAAGTTCCAATAAGGTTGGCCAGATCTCGCCCTGAGCAAAGGCATCAAGATCCCGCGACAGGAACCGCGTCAACGGTTCGCCCTCGCCACGTTCATAAGCGATGCAGGCCTGCAAAAGCGCTAGCAGGCGCACATCGCCGGGGCTTTCATGGCCTGCGCGGCCAATATGTGCGGCGGCCGCCTCTGCCCGTTTCTGCGCAGCTGCGGTTTCGCCCAGAAAAAGCGAGATTATGGCGCGGTGCAGGTCGATATAAAAGGACAGGATCGGCACGTCGGCGCGCGCATAGTGGCTCGCAGCGCGGATCGCTGTGTGGTCCGCCTCGGAAAAGCGGCGGGCGCGGATATAAAACTCCAGAACGGCATTGTAGAACGACCCTCGCCGCAGATCGTCATCCGCAGGCAATTCGGCAAGAAGGCGATAGGCCGCGTCAAGCAGGCGGGTATCCAGATCAAAATCCTCCCACGTCTGCAAGAGCAGACGGAAGAAGCGGAAATCGAGGGTAAAGCGCTGCACCGCGCCAATGACTGTCACAACATCATCGGCGACTGGTCCATAGTGAGCGGTTAGGATGTGACGGGTCAACGGCACCTCGCCTCGCTTGACCGCCTGGAGGGCGCGACACAGTACCAGCACCTCTTCACGGGCGGCAATATCGGAGGGGAAACGTGACAGCATACGGTCGAAAGCATCAGGGCCAAAACGGTGGATGAAGAACGGCCCCCCCGCCTGCCGCAGCACGTCCAGAGCGGCCTGCCATGCACTGATGGACTGAAAAATCGCGATTGCCTCAGGCACCTGGCCAAAGCCTGCATGCGCCGTAGCAATCGCGCGGGCTTGTACGGGATCATTGGCACGCTCCGCTAGCAGCATGCGGATCGCTGCGCCGAGCGGCACGCGGCAGGCAGCCAGAGGCGCGGGCAGGTCCCGCTGCACAGCGGTCAAAAAGGGCAGGCCAGTAAGAGGCAGCACCGAGCGGTCCGGGCGGGCGTCGTCGATGACTAGGTTGAGAGCCACCAATTGTGTCGATGGCAGCGGGCGCAGCAGGTTGTCGCGCAGGAAATCCCGCAGCGCAGCTTCATTCACGTCACCGCATGACCCTGATGGAAGCAGGCAGGCCCAGCCCCCGGTGCGCTGCCACAAGTCCGAAGGCAGGTAGGACGGTATTTCATCTTCTGCGAACAGCATGTCGTCATTGCCATAGCGGCTGACCCTGCCATAGACTTCGGACTGGGCAAGGCCTGGCACTGCCGTATTGGGCCGCTTGGCCAGAATCACCCGGTCGGCTCTCTCAGGCAGCGGGCCCGACTGCGGCACAGAGGGCAGATCCCAGAGCCAAATATCGGCGGGCATCGTTTCTCTGCTGCGCCAGATCCCTGACCCCGCCGGTCGGGCGCGTTCCGCGATATCTGCCAACAGCCAGGACTTTCCAGTGCCCGCCGCTGCGTCAATCAGCACGACCGGCGCCGGATCGGCAAGGATCCGGTCAACAAGAGCAGCGCGCGACAGGCGGAAAGACGGCAAGGCGACATCCTTAGTATGGAAATTCCAAGACGGACGCAATTTGCAGGTAGAGTGTTCAGCCCATGACAGCCGTGTCAAGCATTCAACCGCCTCTGCGACAACCTAGGACGGCATCGCCGAAGCCCTGAAGGCCCAGCGCGGGTGTTGCTTGCCGTGATCGACAAAGACCCAAAGATTGTTCAGCACACCCCGACATCCCGTTTATTTCAAATAACTCGACCGCACCACGCGCAACTGCGCTGACGGTCACGGCTAGGATTTCACCGGTGCATCACCCGCAGGCGTGGGCCGCACCGCCTGATCCGCCTTTAGCACATGGCGCGGGAAACGGTCGGCGTCGGACCAGACGGCGACGCTGGCAATCCCCATCTGCCGCAGGGTCGTAATGACGCGCACGGCAATTTCGCCGCGATTGGCAACTAGAACTTTGTGAGACATGGCTCAATCCCTGATGATGATGCGGCAGGGCGTCGGGTCAAAGCCGTTGCAGGGGTTGTTGATCTGCGGGCAGTTGGAAATGACGCACAGCACATCCATTTCCGCCACCAGTTCCAGATGGTCGCCGGGCGATGAAATCCCGTCATCCACCGTCATCGCGCCATTGGGGCTGATCGGCACGTTCATGAAGAAATTGAGGTTCGGGACGATATCGCGCTTGGTCATGCCGTGGCGGGCCAGCTCAAGGATGAAATTCTCGCGGCAGGCATGCTGGAACCGCGTGTCATGGCCGAAACGGACCGTGTTGCTTTCGCAGGAACAACAGCCGGCAGAGGTGTCGTGCCGCCCCGCGCTGTCGGCGGTCACCCGGAGCATCAGGCGGCCGAGGTTGGACATGATCGCCGTGCCGGTAGTGACATAAGCCGCCCCTTGGGCGCGCAACGTATCCTGCGACGAATAACGTTCGCCGTGGTCATCCGCGTTGTAAAACAGCGTATCAATGGCCTGCTGGCCATAGGTGTCTTCGATCCGCAGGGTCTGGCCTTTGCGGATGATAC
>CALGEE010000154.1 GCA_937881525.1 uncultured Sphingomonadales bacterium
TCCAAGCCAGCAGAGCATCATCAGCACTAATCCCAGGTTTTGGTGTTCCTGAAATTGTGAAAACGGGACCAGCAAGAACATGAGTATCGTCAATCGGCCGGATGTCTTTGGGCAGAACAGTATTGTCGATCCCTCTCTCGCGCAGGGCGTCATAAACTGCTCCGCTGTAGCATTTTGCAAGGCGTTCGGTGAGAGCGGCTTTTTTGTCATTATCTGTCATGGGTTTTCCTCCAAGTGACTTAATTTACAAGAGTTAGTAGGTGGACCGGCCGCCTGACAAATCGAACACAGCGCCCGTGGTGAACGAGTTTTCAGGTGATACCGCCCAAACCATCATCTCCGCGGCCTCTTCAACTTTCAGAAACCGACCACGGGGAATTTTGGAAAGCATGTAATCGATATGCTCTTGGGTCATTTGATCGAAAATCCGGGTCCGGGCGGCGGCGGGTGTTACGCAATTGACCGCGATGTCGTATCCAGCCAACTCCTTTCCCAAAGACTTGGTCAGACCAATTACCGCCGCTTTGGAAGCTGAATATGCAGAGGCATTGGGATTGCCCTCCTTGCCCGCAACGGAGGCCACATTCAGAATGCGACCATAACCCTGCTCTTTCATACCTGGAACGCAGACCCGGTTCACATAGAAAGTGCCGTTGAGATTGACATCAATGACTTGTTTCCAAGCCTCAGGGTCATAAGCATCCAGGTGCGCATTCGGCCCGGAAATTCCCGCACTGTTGATTAGAATAGAAGGAACACCGAATGCCTCACAGGTGCGCGCATAGGCGGCTTCCACTGTCGCCAAATCATTGATTTTGCAGTCAACTGCCATTGCATTGCTGCCGAGGTCAGCCATGGCGTCCTTGTTGCCTGGATCTATATCCCAGCTGGCAACAAGCACACCTTTTTGGATCAGCAGCCGGGCCACAGCCAAACCAATTCCCTGCGCGCCACCGGTGACCACCGCGATCTGGTTTTCCATCGCTATGCCCCTTTGATTGCTGCCATGACGTTCTGGTGCTGCACGCCCAGACCTTCGATGCCGAGCTCCATATTGTCGCCAACCTTGAGATAAACGGGTTCGGGTTTGATCCCCATGCCGACACCAGGAGGGGTGCCAGTGGAGATAATGTCGCCTGGCTGAAGGCTCATGAATTGCGAAAGGTAGGAGACGAGGTGAGCCACGCCAAACACCATAGTGTTGGTGCTGCCGTCCTGTCGGCGCTTTCCGTTCACGTCCAGATACATTGATAGATTCTGCGGGTCCGGCACTTCGTCGCGGGTAACCAACCACGGTCCGATGGGCCCGAAGGTGTCGGCTGATTTGCCCTTAGTCCATTGACCCGCGCGCTTGTTCTGGAAATCACGTTCGGAAATGTCGTTGATCACGCAGTAGCCCGCAACATGGTCGAGAGCGTCTGCCTCATCGATGTATTTTGCCTCTTTGCCGATCACCACGCCCAGTTCAACTTCCCAGTCGGTGGCCTTCGAGCCAAGGGGGATTTCAACCGCGTCGTTGGGACCGCAAATTGCCGAGGTCGCCTTGGCAAAGATCACCGGCTCCGGCGGCACCTCCAGCCCGCTCTCCTCGGCATGGTCTGAGTAGTTGAGTCCAATACAGACGAACTTGCCCACACCGCCGACGCATGGACCATATCGGTCGACTTCAACGGCAGGCAGCGACGACAGGTCAGCTTCGGCAATGCCGGCCAGGCCTTGATCCGTCAGAACGTCACCAGCAATGTCATACACCAAGCCGGACAGATCGCGCACAACGCCTTCGGCGTCAACGATACCGGGTTTTTCCTGCCCTTTCGGGCCGTAACGTAAAAGTTTCATGATAGTCTCCGTTTAGAGGGCCCAGCCGCCGTCGATGATATGGGCTTGGCCCGTGGTAAATCCGCTGGCATCCGAGGCTAGGTAAACTGCAAGCGCTGCAATTTCGTCTGCTGCGCCAACGCGTCCCATGGGCTGGCGCGCAATGAATTGCTCGTGCGCTACCTCATAGTCGCCAGTTGCGCGCAACCTGTCATGCAACGACGGGCTATCCACGGTACCAGGGCAAATTGCATTGCATCGGATGCCTTGGGTTACGTAGTCAGCAGCGATCGCTTTGGTCATGCCGATAACCGCCGCCTTGGACGCGCAATAGACAAAACGATTTGGCACGCCCTTCAATGAAGATGCCACCGAGGACATGTTAATGATCGAACCCTTGCCTTGTTCAAGCATGCCCGGCAGAACTGCTTTACACAGGCGGTACATGGCCTTGGCATTCAGGTCGAAGGCAAAGTCCCAGTCTTCCTCGGTGCTTTCCAGGATATTGCCCGCATGGACAAATCCAGCGCAGTTGAACAACACGTCCAGCCTACCAGCTTCTGCCAATACTCGCTTAATGTCTTCTGGATTGGTGGCATCCAGTTTCCATGCTGTAATGCCGTCAAGCCCTTCAAGCTCGGCCAGAGCAGTTTCATTGATGTCGGTGGCAATGACCGAGGCACCGGCCTTGGCGAAAGCCTCAGCGCTGGCGCGCCCGATGCCCTGCCCGGCGGCGGTTATCAAGGTGGTCTTGCCCTCAAGGCTAAATTCATATGTCATGATATTGATCCCAGTTTCTAGACGTCACTTTGAAAGAAATGGTTCGAGCCGCACGAAGGCTTCTTCGAGAACATCGGCAGGTTGCGCGTAGCAGAGCCGCAGATAACCTTCCCCCTGGGGGCCGAACGCCACCCCGGGCGCCAGCCCGACTTTGGTTTGCTCAAGGATTTCACCTGCCGCGGCGAAGCTATCGGTCAACCCCTCAACCCGAAAGAAGCAATAGAAGGCACCATCAGGCTCAATGAA
>CALGEE010000155.1 GCA_937881525.1 uncultured Sphingomonadales bacterium
ACCTGTCGCGGTTTGGTGCCGCTCCTTTGATAGCGTAATGTGCAGCAAAGGAGATGACTCATGGGCACAGGAAGAACAGACGAATTTCGTAAGGATGCGGTGCGGATCGCGTTGACCAGCGGGCTTTCACGGCGTCAGGTTGCGGATGATCTAGGGGTCGGCTTATCGAGCTTGAACAAGTGGGTGAACGCGCACCGCGACACGGATGTGGTCTCAGCCGAGGATCGCGAGTTGGCGCGGGAGAACGAGCGGCTTCGGCGTGAGATCCGCATCCTCAAGGAGGAGAGGGACATCCTAAAAAAAGCCACCCAGTTCTTCGCGAGCCAAAAGCCGTGAGGTTCAGGTTCGTCGAAGAACAGCGTGGGGCCTTCCCAATCGACCGGTTGTGCCGGGTGATGAATGTCAGCCCACGCGGCCTGCGGGCGTTCCGCAGCCGCCCGGCCAGCCGCAGGCAGCGCATGGATATGGTGGTTCTGGCGCATATCAAGGAGCAGTCGCGCCTGAGCCTTGGCAGCTATGGCAGGCCACGAATGACCGAAGAGTTGAAGGAGGTCGGTGTCGATGTTGGGCATCGCAGGGTTGGACGGCTGATGCGTGAGAACGGGATTATCGTTGAAAGAACGAGGAAATTCACAGCGACGACGGACAGCAACCACACGTTCAATATCGCACCGAACCTGCTGGATCGTGACTTCACGGCGGATCGGCCCAACCAGAAATGGGCGGGCGATATCAGCTACGTCTGGACCCGGGAGGGGTGGCTGTATCTCGCTGTCATCCTGGATCTGCATTCCCGGCGCGTCATCGGCTGGGCGGTCAGTAACCGCATGAAGCGCGACCTGGCGATCCGGGCGCTGAAAATGGCCATCGCTCTGCGGTCACCGCCCAAAGGCTGCATCTTCCACAGTGACCGCGGCAGCCAATACTGTTCGCATGACTACCAGAAAATCCTGCGCGAGCATGGGTTCGAAGTGTCGATGAGCGGCAAGGGTAACTGCTATGACAACGCCGCAGTCGAGACCTTCTTCAAAACCATCAAGGCCGAGCTAGTCTGGCGACGCCCTTGGGAAACCCGCCGACAGGCTGAGACGGCCATCTTCCAATACATCAACGGGTTCTATAACCCTCGGCGACGGCACTCAGCTTTGGGCTGGAAAAGTCCGGTCGCTTTTGAACGAAAGGTGGCTTAAACGAGCACTTGGAGCGGCACAAATACGCGACAGGTCCACCATTCCCAGCGCGACACCCGCCGGCTGTCGGCGAATGACAGAGCGTTTTCCGCTCTGTGGGTCAATGATCAAG
>CALGEE010000156.1 GCA_937881525.1 uncultured Sphingomonadales bacterium
GGGACGGGAATCGCACTCATCAGCGCCTTCGTATAGATATGCAGTGGCTCATCGACGATCTTCTCGGCATCGCCGAGCTCAGTAATTCTGCCAAGATACATCACAGCGATCCGGTCTGCAATATAGCGCACAACCGAAAGATCGTGTGAAATGAAAATCATCGTCAACCCCATTTCGCTCTTGAGGCGCTTAAGAAGATTGAGAATCTGCGATTGTATCGATACATCGAGAGCCGAAACAGGCTCATCTGCGATGATCAGTTTGGGTTCGGGAGCCAAGGCGCGCGCAATTGCTACGCGTTGACGTTGGCCACCTGAAAATTCGTGCGGATAGCGCTTCATCTGTGCGGGGTTCAGGCCCACAGTGCGCAGCAGCTCTGCCACCCTTTGCAGAAGATCATCCCCTTTCGCTTCTGGATGCCGCGTGCGAATTGCTTCGGACAAAGTATCCAACACCGTCATCCGGGGATTGAGCGAGGCATAGGGATCCTGGAAGATCATCTGGAAATTTTTGCGCGCACTGCGGATGTCGCTGTCCGAAAGCGCACTCAATTCCTTGCCTTCGAGCCAAATTTTTCCTGAAGTAGGGCGGATGAGCTGCATGATAGTACGGCTCAAGGTTGATTTACCGCAGCCCGATTCGCCCACGAGACCGAGGGTTTCCCCTTGGCGCAACGTCAGCGATACGCCGTCGACTGCTTTGACGATGCCTTTGCTCTTCCTAGTCAGAAACTCACGGCCAAGGTCGAAATGTGTTTTGACATTGTCAAGCACAAGGAACTGTTCGGCGGCGTCACAGGAAGGATTTGTCATGGTTTGGCCTCTACGCCGGGCAGATCTGCATCGCTGACGTCGCCCTTGGTCATGACACTCTCGATCGAACCTGCGGAATCACAGAAATGGCAATCGGCAAAGCAGTGCCCGTCACCCAAATTTGCAAGTTCAGGGCGTGCGCCGCCAGTTTGCTCAATCTTGGGGTAAGGGCAACGCGGATAGAATGCGCAGCCTGTGATTGGTTTTCCAAGATCAGGCGGCAAACCAGGGATCGTATAGAGCTCTTGCCCTTTTTTCTGCAGTGATGGGATCGTCTTCTGCAAAGCCCGAGTATAGGGGTGGCGCGCTTTATGAAACACTTGTGATGCGCTGCCGCTTTCCACCACTTGGCCTGCATACATGACGTTGACCCTGTCGCAGGTGCCAGCCACTACGCCCAGATCATGGGTCACGAGAATGACTGCTGTCCCTAGCTTTTCCTGCCGCAGTTTGATGATATCAAGGATCTGGGCCTGGACCGTCACATCTAGCGCGGTGGTCGGCTCGTCTGCGATCAGTAGATCAGGTTCGTTGATCAGCGCCATCGCGATCATAACGCGCTGCCGCATGCCTCCAGAAAATTCGTGCGGGTAAGATCTGACCCGGTTGGACGCGTCGGGAATCCCGACTTCCTCCAGAGCCTCGATAGCCTTCGACAACGCGGCGCGTTTGTCGATATCTTGATGAGTTTGCTGCGCCTCGATCAATTGCGTGGAAATCCGCAAATACGGATTTAGGGACGTCATCGGATCCTGGAAAATCATGCTAATCCGGTCGCCGCGGATTTTGCGTAAATCGCGCTTGTCCATCTGCAGAAGGTCTTGTCCGTCGAATGTGGCAATGCCTCGTTCGATCCGGCCCGGCGGTTCGGGGATCAACCGCATGAGCGAATAACAGGTGACGGATTTGCCAGAGCCGGATTCGCCTACAATCCCCAAGGTCTCGCCTCGATCGACTGAAAAACTTACTCCATCTACTGCTCGCACGACGCCGTCGCGCGTATGAAAATATGTCGCCAGATCATTAACTGCAAGCAGTGGCATCGCCGATCAGTCCTTCGCGCTCTTGGGGTCGAGCGCGTCCCGCAGACCATCACCGAGAAAATTCAGGCAAAACAGTGTCAGCGCGAAGAAAAATGCTGGAAAAATGAGCAGCCAGGGATAGATTTCCATGTTCTGCTGGCCGTCATTGATCAGGACCCCCCAGCTTGCATTAGGTGGCTGCACGCCGAGCCCAAGAAAACTTAGGAATGCCTCGAGCAGCATGACCGAAGGAACGGTGAGAGTTGAAATCACGATGACCGGGCCGAGTACGTTGGGGATCAAGTGCCGCATAATGATGCGCTTGTGGCTAAAACCGAGCGAAACAGCGGCCTCGATGAACTCCTGCTTTTTAAGGCCGATCACGCCTGAACGTACAATCCGCGCCATCGTGAGCCATTCGACACAGCCGATTGCCACGAACATAAGCCATAGGGAACGTCCGAAAGCGACCATCAGCAGTATTACGAAGATTGTGAATGGCAGCGCATAAAGGAGATCGACGAACCGCATTAATACGGCATCGACACGCCCGCCCAAATAGCCTGCCGTGGCCCCATAGATCACACCGATAAGCAGAGACACAGCAGTCGCGACGAGACCCACCAACAATGAAATTCGGCCGCCCTCCATGACGCGGACCAATAGATCCCGGCCCAGCGTATCTGTACCAAACCAGTGCTGCGCAGAAGGCGATTCCGGACCGGCGATGAGGTTCTGTGCCTTGCTATCGTAGGGCGAAAGCCACGGACCGACGACGCAAAACAGAACGATCAGGATGAAGATAATGAGGCTACCAAGTGCCAGTTTGTTTTTGCGCAACCGGGCCGATGCGTCGCTCCATAACGAAGAGCCCGCCTCAATTTCTTCTGCCACAATCTCGCCAACTGAGGGCGTAGAATTCCGATCGCCGGCCGCGACCCCAGTTTGTGAATAATTACTCATAATTAAGCCGTGGGTTGAGTGCGACCTGCGCGATATCGACCAACAGGTTCATCACCACGATAAGCGTGGCAAACAAAACTGTCAGGCCAAGGATCAGAAAATCGTCGCGATTAAGCGCGGCTCGGACGAACCATTGTCCGAGGCCAGGTACTTGAAAGATCGTTTCGACTACGAAAGAACCCGATATGATCCCGGCCAAAGCAGGGCCGAGAAAGGTAATCGCTGGCATCAGGCCGCCTTTCAGGCAGTGCTTCCAGATTATGGTCCTTTCGTTCAATCCCTTGGCACGCGCAGTACGCACCCAATCCTGATTCAACATTTCGAGCATGCCGCCACGGGTCAAACGCGCGAAATAAGCGGCATAAACCAGACCGAGTGTGAAGGCGGGAAGAACCCAGTATTCCGGCCCAAACCAACCAGCCACAGGAAGCATTTGGAGGATAATCCCAAACACGAGAGCCAGTAGCGGCCCCATCACGAAGGTTGGCAAGCAGATGCCGGCCATGGCTGCTGACATGGGAATATAATCCAGCCAGGTGTTGCGCTTTACTGCGGCGATGATACCGGCTGGAATACCAATCAACATCGCGAGACCGAGAGACATAGCCCCAAGCTTGAGTGAAACGGGAAAGGACTGCCCGATGATCTCGGTTACCGTTCGGTTGGCATAGACAGCGCTTGGCCCGAACTCGCCTTGCAGCGCGTTGGTCAGAGAAGTCATGAAGCGTTCGAGCACTGGCTTATCATAGCCGTAGAAGGCTTCGATTTGCTGGAGAATCTCTGGCCTGATTGCGCGTTCAGAACTGAACGGACTTCCGGGCGTTGCTGCTACCAAGAAAAAGGTGACAGCATAGATTCCCAGCAAGACCAATACGCCTTGTAGTAACCTTCCTCCGACAAATTTCAGCAATGCCTAAGCCTGTCACGATTTTTCATAAAAGTCGATCAGTCCGCTTAGAGTGAAACATACTTGTAGGGATGGTTGTCCAACAATTTGGGATTCCAGCCCTGTACGCGTGGATCTTTCAGGTAAACTCGCGTGTACCAATAGATTGGCACGATAGGCAGTTCCCTCAGCAGGAGCTCTTCAGCGTCACGGAGCAAGCCAAGACGTTCTTCTTCAGAACCTGCGACCTGGGCTCTTGCAACCAATTGATCATATTGCGGATTGGCCCAACCGGTGTCGTTGTTCCCATTCCCTGTCGTGAACATGTCTAGAAAAGTTGACGGGTGAACATAGTCCCCGATCCATCCCGCACGTGAAATATCATAATCGAGGCTGCTTTGGCTATCGAGATAAACCTTCCATTCCTGATTGTAGATCCCGAC
>CALGEE010000157.1 GCA_937881525.1 uncultured Sphingomonadales bacterium
CGCATGGTTTGCAGGCATAAAACACAGTTTGTGTTATACAAATGAAAGAGGGGACATTTCATGAATTATTCTAAAACGGCGATATTATTGTTAGCCACGTGCCTAACTGCACCAGCATTCGCGCAAGCGTCATCCTTGCCTGCCGCTGGTGAAACGGCGTACGCGGGTATTGGGCAGCGGTAAGGGTAAAGCGCAAGGGAAGCTATTGGGCCGCAACCTCACGGTGCTCACCGCGCTGGCAGGAACGCCTTATCTGCCTGATTTCGATGGTGCGATCCTGTTTCTTGAGGATGTCGACGAAGCCGAATATCGTATCGACCGCATGCTGACGCAATTGGGGCAGGCTGGCATGTTGAAAAACCTCAGAGGCGTGGTGTTTGGTCAGTGCACCGACTGCGTCAAAAAGGGCACAAGTTATGGCGCGTTCACGCTGAATAATGTTCTGACTCAGCATCTGGGCGGCTTAGGCATCCCGGCCTATCAGGGGGCCTATTTTGGCCACATTACGGATCAGTTTACGCTGCCTGTGGGCGGTATTGCAGAAATCGATGCGGATGCGGGAACGCTTCGCCTGCTCGCGCCAGTGGTCGTTTAATTCAGGATTTGCAGAGCCAGCAACGCAAAGGCGTTGTTTGCAATGTGCAGGATGATGTTCGTACGCAGCGACCCCGTACGATAGTATAGATAGCCAAAAGCGAGGCTAAGCGACATCAGGCCCGGAATGGCATAAGGCTGCCCATGCACGAGGGCAAACAGGAATGACGATAGCAGTATCGCACCCCATATAGGTAGATATTTCGCCAGTGCGTTTTGCAGCATTCCGCGAAACAACAGCTCCTCGACAACCGGCGCGGCAACCACGATCGCAAAGAACATGGCCGCAACGTTAAGTGGCGATCGCGCAATTGCGGCCAGGATTTTGGCCATTTCGTCTTGCATGCCGATGCCCGGAATCAGGTAAGCCGCATAAACATAGTTGAAAGCCATGGCGGTGAGGATCCAGATGGCTGCTATTCGAACGGTTTTGAGTAGTGGCAGTTTGCCGAAATCATGTAGGCCCAAGGCATCCATCCGCCCATCTTTGCGCAAATAGAGCCACATCAGGAACAACTGAACAACGGCAGAAACAACAAGGCCCGTGATGATCGCAATCGGCGTTGCTGTGCGGGTCCAGTCATAAGTGGCCGCCATAATCAGGATCGTGCACAATATTTGTAGGGCAAAATACAACGCAATGAAGCCAATAGCCGGCAGCAAGCCAGGATAATTTTTCGGCGCAAGAGGCGGTGCTGTCGCAGAATCGCTATGCTGCATTTTTTCCATCTATGCCCTGCAAAAATAGGTGAAGGCCGAGCGACTAACCGCCCGACCTTCTCCTGTTACACAGGCAAAACTTAATAGGCCACCCGCGTTGCGTTCAGGCCATAAGCCGGAAGCAATGCCTGAACGCTTGTCGGGCCGGCGAGATGGCCTGCGCCTACCGCAATGAACGTCACCCCAGGTTTTGCCATCCGTGCGGAAATCCATTTCGCCCAATTGGCGTTCCGCTTGGTCAGCAGGGCGTCGTATAATGTCCGGCTGGTCATCCCTTCATTCATAAGCTGCGCAAGGCTTTCGGTGTCCGCCGATCCCCACATGTCGACCATTTTTTCCATCATACTGGTGGTTTCATTAATCGTTTTTGCCGTTTCGACCAAAAACGCGATTTGCTCGGCCTCGGGCAGGGTATCGAACACCCCAAGCTGAAATTCCGCAGTTTCAAGTCCAGCGATAGGCTTATTGCTGACCTTCGCCGCTGCCGTCAGTTGTTTTTCAACGCCGCTATTGGGTTCATAGCCGGATTTCTGGATTGCCAACAGCGACATGGTCATCCCCGCCGCCCATGGCTCGAACGGGTCGAAAGCGGGCGCTGGAAGGCCAAGCGTTCCCATCGCCGCGTCATACACCGCACGGTCCGCATCCTTCATTTTGGAGCGCAAGGTCTTGCCCTGCTGATCCATCGCCAGCTTGCCAAACAAGGCTTGAACTTCGGCGGCGGGTGGCTCGACCAGTTCCAATACCAATTGGTCTGAACTATCAAAAGCCGTCTTTACGCCATCATCAAACCAGCCAAGGCCCGGTTTTAAGACATGGATGCTCCCGAACAGGTAAATGGTCGTGTCTTCGTCCTTAATCACCCACAAAGCGGGATCAACATCCTTGAGCGCAGGCGCCGCCTTGACTGGGTCAAGCGCGGTGGCTGATGCTGGGGCCTCGGTTGGCGTTGTCTGCGCTGCAATGGGCGCTGCCCATGCCAATGCGCATGTCGCAGTGGCGGCCAATAATGACTTCAAAGTAATGCGCATTCTCATTCTCCTGTAACGCAAGATAGCAAACTATTTCGATGAACTTGGACCGTTCATTATAGGTATTTCTTCCAGAACCAGACTGCTGTCGCAGCAAAGCATGTCATAAAATAGAGTGTTATGCCATTTATCTCCGGCAACATGCCCCCGCGCCACAGAAGCCACCAAACCGGCGCGATGAACCAAAAGGCGTACATCGCGATGAGCGCGCCAAAGCGATAGGCGGCTTCCTCTTGCTCATCGACGACATGCTTGTGCCAATAGAGGGTGATGGCTGGCGCGATTACGCCGATGGCGATGGAAAGGATGATCGCGAGTACTGGCGACATGGCTGCATTGGACATGAGACTGGTTTCTGTTGCGTCAAAACTGCCTGTCAGAGAGAGCGCGAGGCCGGTAACGCCCCCCAATAAAAAGCAACCAACCAAGAAACGATTATATACTTTTTCACGGCGCGGCACCTTTTCGCCCCTTTGCTTCCCTTGCTGGAACAATTTCCAGATGACGAAAGCCAAAATAAGGCTAGCCGCCGCAATTGCGCCTAAAACTGCAACTCCAGCAAAATTTAACGTACCGCCACCTTGGGCATTATGTTGTGACAGAAAGCCGGTGATCACGCCCAGCAGCATGATGATGCCCACCCCGGACAACATCATCCATAAATTGCGTGAGATATTGCCGCCCGTTTTTTGATCTGCGTCACGCATCGCGCTCTCCTGTGTATTCGTCATCGAAAATCTCCTCGATTGGCAAGTCAAACAGCCGTGAAATTTTGAACGCCAGCGGCAGGGACGGGTCATATTTTCCCGTCTCAATCGCGTTCACCGCCTGGCGCGATACATCGAGATGCTCGCCCAAATCGGCCTGGCTCCAATTGCGCATCGCGCGCAGCACTTTCAGCTGGTTTTTCATGTCAGGTTATGATGTCTTTGTGTCATGTAGACCTTACTAAATCGATTCGCCTATAATGTCAACTGTACCTTACATAAAGCTATGCACCACTGACAAAAACCCGCCTCCGTATTCAGAAACTTGATTTAGCCGACTATCTCAGCCAATGGCTGGCCATGTCCGACGTTGCGCCGCTTAGTTTTCAGGATCTGATCCTCACGCTCCATGATTATTGGGGTAGGCAGGGCTGCGCGATATTGCAGCCTTATGATATGGAAATGGGTGCTGGCACATTCCACACCGCGACCACGTTGCGCGCGCTGGGGCCAGACCCATGGAACGCCGCCTTTGTGCAGCCGTGCCGCCGTCCGACCGATGGCCGCTATGGCGAAAACCCGAACCGGCTTGGCGCGTATTATCAATATCAGGTCATATTGAAACCAAGCCCACCTGATTTGCAGGAACTGTATTTGGGCTCGCTGCATGCGATCGGCATTGACCCGTTGCTGCACGACATCCGCTTTGTCGAGGATGATTGGGAAAGCCCGACGCTTGGCGCCTGGGGTCTTGGATGGGAAGTGTGGTGCGACGGCATGGAAGTGACGCAGTTCACCTATTTCCAGCAAATGGGCGGCTTTGACTGTAAGCCGGTGTCAGGTGAGCTGACTTATGGTCTGGAGCGTCTGGCGATGTATATCCAGAACAAGGACAGCATTTTCGACCTTGCGTACAACAACACGACCGCCGACCGCCCCGCCGTCACTTATGGCGACATATTCCGCGACAACGAAAGGCAGATGAGCACTTATCATTTCGAAGTTGCCGATACCGACATGCTGTTCGATGCGTTTAAAAAGGCGACCGCAGAATGCGAAAGCTGCCTGCAACATGGGTTGCCCATTCCCGCTTATGAGCAAGCGATTAAGGCGAGCCATATCTTCAACGTGCTGCAATCGCGCGGGGTCATCTCCGTGCAAGAACGCGCCAGCTACATGGGCCGCGTCCGCGACCTTGCCAAGGGCAGCTGCCAGGCATGGATGGCAAAGAATGGGTGGGCAGCGTGACCGACTTCCTGTTGGAACTCCGCTCCGAAGAAATTCCCGCGCGGATGCAGGTCAAGGCCAAGGAAGACTTGGCCCGCCTGTTTAATAACGCGCTCGCCAAGGCCGGATTGGCGGCTGCGTCGGTTGAAACCTTCGCCACGCCGCGCCGCTTGGCACTGATTGCCACGGGGCTGCCGATGGCGACCGAAGCGGTGTCAGAAGAAACCAAAGGTCCAAAGCTTGGCGCACCGCCACAAGCGATGGAAGGCTTCCTGCGCAAAAGCGGCCTTACCCAAGACCAGTTGATTGAACGCGATGGCGTGTATTTCACGGTCGTGGAAAGGGCAGGACGTCAGACGGCGGATGTTTTGGCAGAGGCGATCCCGGCGATTATCCGTGCATTTCCATGGCCAAAATCGCAACGCTGGGGCGCGGCGTCTGTTTCGACCGAAAGCTTGCGTTGGGTGCGGCCATTGCAGGGCATTGTTGCGTTGCTGGGTGATGATGTTGTTCCATGCGAAATTGACGGCATCTGCAGCGGTGCCGCGACGATGGGGCACCGTTTCCATCACAGCGGCACCATTCATATCGCCAACGCGGCTGACTATGCCGCAAAGCTGCGCGACGCCCATGTTCTCGTGCATTTCTCCGAACGCTGCCGCATCATTCGCGATGGTGCGAAAGCGGCTGCCGAGGCGGCGGGCCTAAGCTTGGTTGCAGATGAAGGGCTAGTTGTCGAAAATTCCGGCCTGACGGAATGGCCAGTGCCGATGCTTGGCCGCTTTGACGCAGGCTTTTTGGACGTGCCGCAAGAGGTCATTCAATTAACCGCGCGTGTGAACCAGAAATATTTTGTCTGCCATGACACAGCGGGCAAGCTGGCCAATGCTTTTGTTTGCACTGCGAATAGCGACGCGCATGACAATGGCGCCACGATTGTTGCGGGTAATGAGAAGGTGTTGGCTGCGCGTTTGTCGGACGCGAAATTCTTCTGGGAACAGGATCTGAAAGTCGCGCTGGATGATCAGGCCAAGAAGCTGGCGCAGATTACCCTCCACGAAAAATTGGGCAGTGTCGCCGGCAAGGTTGATCGCGTCGCTAAGCTGGCGCGGTGGTTGGTGGAAGAAGGGATCGTCAAGGGCGCAAGCGCCGATGACGCGGAACGCGCAGCGCGTTTGTGCAAGGCCGACCTCGTTACAGGCATGGTCGGCGAATTCCCCGAATTGCAGGGCATCATGGGCGGCTATTACGCCCGCGCGCAAGGCGAGAGCGACGCTGTCGCTGATGCCATCCGCGACCATTATAAGCCAGTCGGGCAGGGCGATGATGTGCCCACGGCGCCAGTGACCGTTGCGGTGAGCTTGGCGGATAAATTGGATACTCTGGCGCAATTTTTCGCCGCAGGCATGCCACCGACGGGATCTAAGGATCCGTTTGCATTACGACGTGCGGCCATCGGTTTCTTGTCGTTGCTGCTTCAGAATGACCTGCGCTGTTCGCTCAAGGGCATGCTTGTCGCAACAGGTGCCGGTGCAAGCTTCGCGATATTGGAAGAGTTTTTGATCGACCGCCTCAAAGTGCAACAACGCGAAGCGGGCGTGCGGCACGATTTGATTGATGCGGTGTTTAGTCTTGGCGGTGAGGATGATCTTGTTCGGCTGCTGGCGCGGGTGAAGGCATTGCAGGCATATATCAGTTCGGCCGAAGGCGCGAATTTGTTGGCGGCGTATAAACGTGCGGCAAATATCCTGAAGGGTTCGGATCCGGTGTCGCCTGCCCTCGATACGGCGCGCGATGCGCTGATGGCGGATCCAGCGGACGTTGCGTTGTTAGGCGCACTTGATATTGCCGAACCAGAAGCCAAAAAGGCGCTTGAGGCCGAACAATTTGAAGACGCCATGGCGGCGCTTGCGACTTTACGTGCGCCGATTGACCGTTTCTTCGAAGAAGTGATGGTGAATGATGAAGACGCTGCCAAGCGGGCCTTTCGGCTTGGGTTGCTGGCGCGGTTCCGTGATGCGGTAACGCAGGTTGCGGATTTTTCGAAGATTGAGGGGTAGGGCCGCATTACAACCGTCGTCACCCTGAACATGTTTTAGGGTCTTAATTTGCATCGGCGCAGAATTAAGATGCTGAAACATGTTCAGCATGACAGTGATAAAATTGTCGGGTGGATCATTGGGTCTACCAAGCATGGAGCAAAAATGACTCAATATGTATTTCGGTTCGGTGGCGGTGTTTCGGACGGTGATGAAACCGTTCGCGGCAACAAGAATATACTCGGCGGCAAGGGCGCGAACCTTGATGGCATGGCGTCTATTGGTCTGCCTGTGCCCCCCGGCTTTACTATCACAACCGAAATGTGCACAGCCTATTACGCCAATGGCCAAAGCTTTCCTGACAGCGTCCGCGCCGAGGTCGCCCATGGCCTTGCGCATATTGAGCAGGTAACGGGCAAGTCCTTTGGCGATGCTGTCAATCCGTTGCTCGTATCGGTGCGCTCGGGCGCGCGGGTGTCGATGCCGGGGATGATGGATACCGTTTTGAATCTCGGGCTCAATGACCAGACGGTCGAAGGGCTTGCCACGTCTTCGGGCGATGCGCGCTTTGCATGGGACAGCTATCGTCGCTTCATTCAAATGTATGCCGATGTGGTTTTGGAGCTGGATCATGGTGCGTTTGAAGAAGCGCTTGAGATCGCCAAGGAAGACCAAGGCTATTATCTGGATACCGAATTGTCCGCCGACGACCTAAAGGCGTTGGTTGCCGAGTATAAGCGCCTTGTCGCCGCCGAATGGGGCAAGCCATTCCCGCAGGATGTGCATGACCAATTATGGGGCGCGGTCGGCGCAGTGTTTGGCTCGTGGGAATCGGACCGGGCAAAGGTTTATCGCCGCCTCAACAATATCCCGGGTGACTGGGGCACTGCGGTCAATGTGCAGGCAATGGTGTTCGGCAACATGGGCGAAACGTCCGCAACGGGCGTTGCCTTTACCCGTGACCCTGCCACTGGCGAAAACGCCTATTATGGCGAATATCTGATTAATGCGCAGGGTGAAGATGTGGTCGCCGGAATCCGCACGCCGCAATATTTGACCAAGGCCGCACGTGAGCGCGCGGGGGCAAAACCGCTGTCGATGGAAGAGGCGATGCCGCAAGTATATGCCGAGCTGGCGCGGGTGTTTGACATTCTCGAAACGCATTATCGCGATATGCAGGATATTGAATTCACCGTTGAGCGAGAAAAACTGTGGATGCTGCAAACCCGTTCGGGCAAGCGCACGGCAAAGGCAGCGTTGAAAATCGCGGTCGATATGGCGCAAGCAGGTATGATTACAACCGATGAAGCTGTGCTGCGCGTTGACCCGATGGCGTTGGACCAGTTGCTGCACCCGACGCTTGATCCGCAAGCGATACGCGATGTGCTAACCCTTGGCCTGCCGGCATCGCCGGGTGCAGCATCGGGCGAGATCGTGTTCGATGCCGACACCGCCGAACGTTTCAGTGAATTGGGCAGGGCCGTCATTCTGGTGCGTATCGAAACCAGCCCGGAAGATATTCACGGCATGCATGCCGCCAAGGGCATCTTAACCGCGCGCGGCGGGATGACCAGCCATGCTGCCGTGGTCGCACGTGGCATGGGGCGTCCATGCGTGTCAGGTGCAGGAAGCATTCAAATTGATGCTGCTGCCAAAGTGTTGCGCATTGCTGGCCGCACGTTGAATGAGGGCGATATCATCACGTTGGATGGCTCCACCGGCGAAGTGATGGCGGGCGAAGTGCCGACGATCCAGCCCGAACTGGTGGGTGATTTCGGGACGCTGATGGTCTGGGCCGATGCGGGCCGCCGGATGAAGGTGCGCGCCAACGCCGAAACGCCGTCCGACGCACAAACCGCGCGCGATTTCGGCGCGGAGGGCATTGGCCTGTGTCGGACGGAGCATATGTTCTTTGACGCAGGCCGCATTACTGCCGTGCGCCAGATGATATTGGCGGACGATGAAAAGGGGCGCCGTGTCGCGCTCGACAAATTGCTGCCTGAACAACGCAAGGATTTTGCGGCGATTTTTGAAGTGATGGCTGGGCTGCCGGTTACGATCCGCTTGCTTGACCCGCCTTTGCACGAATTTTTACCGCATCAGGAAAGCGAATTTGCCGAAGTTGCGGCTGCAGCTGGCGTTGGTATTGAGGTGCTGAAGCAACGGGCATCTGAATTGCACGAATTGAACCCTATGCTTGGCCATCGCGGGTGCCGTCTGGGCGTTACCTATCCTGAAATCTATGAAATGCAGGCACGGGCGATATTTGAGGCCGCGTGCAGCCTTGCCGTTGCACCTGTGCCCGAAATCATGATCCCGCTGGTCGGCACACGCCGCGAGCTGGAGCTGATGAAAGACGTGGTCGACAAGGCTGCCGAGGCGGTTTTTGCCGAACAGGGCAAGCGGATTGAATATCTGGTTGGCACCATGATCGAGCTGCCCCGCGCCGCGTTGATGGCTGATGAAATTGCTGAAGTCGGAAGCTTCTTTAGCTTTGGCACCAACGACCTTACGCAAACAACCTTGGGTGTCAGCCGCGACGATGCCGCCCGTTTCCTGACGCATTATGTCGACAAGGGTATTTACGCGCGTGACCCGTTCGTCAGCATCGATGTTGAAGGCGTGGGACAGTTGATCGAGATCGCGGTCAATAAGGGCCGCACAACGCGCCCCGAAATCAAATTGGGCATTTGCGGCGAACATGGCGGCGATCCGGCCTCCATCGCCTTTTGCGAAAAGGTGGGGCTCGATTATGTCAGCGCCTCGCCCTATCGCGTCCCTATCGCGCGGCTGGCGGCGGCACAGGCCGCACTTGCCAGATAGTAAGTTCACCGGCTAGCATTGGCTCTTGGGGGGCAGGGATAATGAAAGCTTGGCATAGATACGCCATTACGATTGCGCTCGCGCTCGTCGGTGGCACCGCCTTTGCTGTGCATCAGGTGCGCGGCGGTTTAAACGATGGCCGCGTCTCCAACGGACCTTGGGAAACAGGCAAAAGCTTTGGCTCCGTGGATGCCAGCACACTCACCCGCGCCAAGGTCGCCTTGTCCGGTCTCATGGCGTTGCCCGCCAAAGAGGCGATGTATTTCCTAGCGACCCGCGATAGCGATGGCCGTGCGCTGGATGGGCGCTGCACTTATGATGTGCGCGGCGGAGAGCTTGATGGCCGCTGGTGGAGCGTCACCTTGTACCAAGGCGAAGGTTGGCTGGTCAAAAATGCGGCGAACCGCTGGTCGGTTCCGGCCAGCGCAGTCACTGCAGACGCGCAAGGAAAGTGGGCGTTCACCGTATCGCCTGATACGCAGGCAGGCAGCTGGCTGCCAACGGGATCAGTAAAGGCATTTGACTTGACCCTGCGGCTATATTATCCATCAGTGGGCGTGATCAAAAACCCTGAAAAGGCAAAGCTTCCTGTCATCGAACGCAAAGGTTGTGCATGACGCGGCGCTGGATTGTTCCCATATTGGCAGGCGGCCTTGTTGCCCTTGGCGCTTATCAAGCGACCTTATTAGCAACGCCTTATGCTTTGATGTATGCGGCGCTTCAGAAAATAGGTGGCGCGGGACCGGCAAACCATTTTGCCTTTTCACAAATGGCGACTGCTGACAATCAACCGATCGTCCGGCCAAGTCCTGATTTATCTTATTCGACCTGTGTTTTTGACCTGTCGAAGGGGCCGGTTCTGGTGGACGTGATGCCTGTTCCCGGGCACTATTGGTCCGTCAGCATCTTCGATGCGCGCACGGATGTTGCCGCCGTGCGGAGCGATCGCGACACACAAAGCGGGCCTGCGCGGCTCGCGCTGATGAAGATGGGGCAAAAAGCGCCTGCAGGATATGAACCCGTCCTTCTTGGCTATGACCGGGGCCTTGCTCTGATCCGCATATTGCTTGCCAATCCGTCGGAGTTTCCGGTCGTGGACGCAATCCGCCGGAAATCGACCTGCAAGCAGCTTCCAACGGCAAATTAGGTCTTGCACAACTTTGCCGCCGTGCCTACTAGCTTCGCTTCAGTGCACCCGTAGCTCAGCTGGATAGAGCATCAGAC
>CALGEE010000158.1 GCA_937881525.1 uncultured Sphingomonadales bacterium
GGCCACATTTATCGCATGGGCGACGGCATTGCCTTGGAGCCACAGAAATTCCCTGATGCTCCGAACCAACCCAATTTTGTTTCCGCCCGTGTCAATCCCGGCAAGCCTTACCGGCACGTCATGATCTATCGCGTTTCAGTATCGAAATGAAGGATTGCTAGTGTCAAAAATTGGCCTGTTTGCCAGCGTTGCCCTTGCGTGTTGCGTGTTTGTCCATAAGCCCGCTTTGGCAAATGAGGGGGCAACGTCTGAAGCAGTTCCTGCTGCCCGTGCCCTGTCGGACAACGAGGCGACTAAACGCGCCAACGCATTGCTGGCAAAAATGACGATTGAAGAAAAAGTCGGGCAAATCAGCCAGCGGTTCGACATTTCTTCCTTATTCCCCGAAGGCACCGTTTTGCCCCCCGGGATGCCGCCGATAACGCCGCTCGATGAAAATGTCCGAAAAGGCGAACTGGGCGCGCTTCTGTTCGTCCATGATCCAAGAGCCGCAAACAAATACCAACGTCTTGCGGTCGAACAGACAAGGCTGAAAATTCCGCTGTTACTGGGATATGACGTGATCAGCGGCATGCGCACGATTTTCCCGGTGCCGCTCGCTGGAGCCGCAAGTTTCGATCCCGCCGGTGTCGAGGCAGCAAGAGCCATCGCGGCAAAAGAAGCGCGTGCATTGGGCATCCATTGGACATTCGCGCCGATGATCGACATTTCGCGCGATCCGCGCTGGGGACGCATTGTCGATAGCCCCGGCGAAGATCCCTATCTTGGTGCAGCAATGGCGCGGGCGCAGGTGAAGGGCTTCCAAGGCGCCTATATCGGTGCGCCGAACCATATCATCGCTGGCCCCAAACATTATGTCGGATATGGCGCATCGGTCGGTGGCCGCGATTATGACTCGGTCTATCTGTCCGACAGCGAACTGCACAATGTCTACATCCCGCCATTCAAGGCGGCGATCGATGCAGGCGCTGGCAACATCATGAGTGCCTATATGGACTTCAATGATATTCCGGCGTCGGCCAACAAAAAATTACTGACCGACATATTGCGCGGTGAACTCGGTTTCAAAGGCTGGGTTGTGACCGATGCCAGCGCGGTGCACAATCTAGTCAAGCAAGGTTTTGCCAAGGACAAGCCCGAAGCCTCGGCGCGCGCCTTAATGGCGGGGGTCGATATGGAAATGTCGATGGCCCCCAACGCCTTTGCAACGCTGGTCGACTCGGTGCGCGCTGGCCAAGTTCCCAAAGCACGGCTTGATGAGGCCGTCCGCCGCGTTCTGGTCGCCAAGTTTAAGATGGGGTTGTTTGAGAATCCCTATGTTGACGTGGACGCTGCGCACAAGGTGCTGGATGATCCGGCACATCTGGATGCGGCGCAAACCGCCGCCGAGCGATCGCTGGTCTTGCTGAAAAACGACAATGCGGCGCTGCCCTTGGTGGCTTCCAAGCTAAAAAATGTCGCGGTAATCGGTCCGATGGCCGACTCCGCCCGTGACACAGCGTTGTCGCTCGCCTTTCCCGAAGATGCCAAGAGAGCAACGACGATATTTGCAGGCGTGCGCGACTATCTGAAAGAATCCGCCAAGGTGGAAACGACACCCGGCGTGCAATTGTCGCGGCTCAACCCCTCGCCGTTGGCCGGCTTGGTCCCCCCTGCCCCGCGCTGGACCCCCGACGAAGCTGCCGCGCAAATCCAGAAAGCGGTTGATCTCGTCAAGCGTTCCGATGTCGTCATCATGACCGTCGGCGAGAAAATAGACATGAGTTCCGAACAGGCGTCGCGCTCCGATCTCGCACTACCCGGTGACCAGCGCAAGCTGCTCAATGCGGTGCTAGCCACCGGCAAGCCGGTTGTGGTCGTGCTGATGAACGGTCGCCCGCTCGATCTGACAGGCGTATTTGACAAAGTGCCCGCTGTCCTTGAAGCGTGGCTTCCCGGTGTACGCGGCGGTGCGGCAGTCGCGCGCGCGCTGTTTGGTGATGTCAATCCCGGCGGCAAAACCCCGGTGACCTGGCCCCGCACAGTTGGACAAGTCCCGACCTATTATGCGCGCAATCTGACGCATAATCCTGCCACTATCGCCACGCGGTATTTCGATGCGCCCTCCACGCCGTTGATCCCGTTCGGCTTCGGGCTAAGCTATACCAGCTTCTCGATTGCTCCCCCGACTCTCGACAAAGCCGAAATGGCACCGGGCGGGCGGATTGTCGTAACAACCACCGTAACCAACACCGGCGCGCGCGCGGGCGACGAGGTTGTGCAGCTCTACATTCACCAGCGTGCTGGTCGGCAATCGCGCCCGGTACGCTTGCTACAGGGCTTCCAGCGCATCACGCTAGCACCCGGCGAAAGCCGAAAAGTAGATTTCACGATTGATGAATCAAACATCCGTTATTGGAATACCGCCGAGCGCGGCTGGGTAATCGATCCCGGCACTTTCGACATTTGGGTTGGCAACAGTTCCCAGGCCCAAGCGAACAACACATTCACTGTAGGTGGCAACCCCCGCGCCTCCAAATGATAGGATAACTCAATGAACAGGCTTCCGCTGCTGCTATCGTTTTTGCTCGCGAGCACCGCCGCACCCGCCCCCGCCCAGAAAGCGGCATCTCCCGAAGAACGGGCGCAAGCGATAGTGGTCCAGATGACGCTGGAGGAGAAAGCGAGCCAGATTATCAACTCCTCGCCGGCGATCCCTCGCCTCAACCTGCCCGATTACCAATGGTGGAGCGAGGCGCTGCATGGTTATGCGTTTCACCCGCATGCCACCAATTTTCCCGAGCCTATCGGCCTTGCCGCATCGTTCAATGCGCCAATGTTGAAGCAAATCGCGGAAGTGATTGCGATCGAAGGAACAGAAGCGAGCGACGCGATGGTTGCCGCTGGCAAGACATTCGAGCTAGGAGCCGGCCGCACTTACTGGTCCCCCAATCTCAATATCTTCCGCGATCCACGCTGGGGGCGCGGACAGGAAACATACGGTGAAGATCCATTTCTGACTGCAAAAATGGGCATCGCTTACATAACAGGCCTGCAAGGGCCAAATCCCGATGCGCCGAAAATCATCGCAACGCCCAAGCATTTTGCCGTGCACAGCGGACCCGAGCCAACGCGGCATTCACACAACGCAACGGTGTCGTTGCACGATATGCGCGATACCTATCTTCCCGCTTTCCGTGCCGCCGTTGTGGACGGCAAAGTCGGATCAGTGATGTGCGCCTATAGCGCGATCAATGGCCAGCCAGCCTGTAACAACACGTTCCTGATGCAGGACACGCTGCGCAAGGCGTGGGAATTTAAGGGCGTGGTGGTGTCGGATTGCGGCGCGGTACGCGATATCTCCTCAGCACACAAATATGCGCCAGATGCGGTAACCGGATCGGCTTTGGCGGTGCGTGCCGGACTCGATATCGAGTGCGCCACCGAAAGTCTGTTCGACCGCAATTCATTTGGCCAGTCGAACAATTATGTAAACGCAGTGAAAGACGGCAAACTGGCGCTGGCCGAATTGGACCAAGCGGTTGTACGGGGGTTAGCCGCGCGGATCAGGCTGGGTTTGCTAGATAACGCACCGGTGATTGCCAAAACACCGTCAAAAATAAACGTGCCAGAACATCGCTCACTGGCACTGGCGGCCGCCGAGCAAACCATCGTATTGCTGAAAAATGATGGCGTTTTGCCATTAGTAAAGCGTGACTTGAAAATCGCGGTGATCGGAGCGTTGGCAGATTCAACGCGGGTGCTTCGAGGAAACTATACCAACCGGGAAACCGCCGACCTTCCATCGATCCTCGATGGTTTGACGGCTGCGTTGCCGGACGCACAGATACGCTACCTTCCCGCTGGAGAGTCAGTTTCAGACGGTAATGTCGTGCCGACATCGGCGTTGCAAGGCGAAGACGGAAAGCCGGGTGTGACGGTCCGCTATTACCCGCTAAAGCCCGACGGAAAGCCAGCGCCAACGACGCTGATGGATAAATTCATCCGTGGCATGACCGGAATTGCCTCTGACACGCCTGTCGCCACTCGTGTCGAACCGCTGGTCAATTACGAGATATTTACGCAGCCTTTGTTGCCCGATGCAGGCAAGGTTGTGACCAGCGGCTTTTTGATCGCTCCGGAGACTGGCACGTACCGGATCGGCGCGCGCACAATTGTCGGATCATTCCAGTTTGCCGACATGCCTCCGGTTGTCATCCGCAACGGCTTCAACCCTGCGGTGATGCCACATATGCAAACAGTCGATCTGGAGGCAGGCAAACTTTATCCGTTCAGTTTCGCCATGCAAGTCCCAGCGCTCCATTTTGGCGAATTGAACTGGCAACGTGTGTCAAAACAACCCGAGGCCGATGTTGCGGCAAGCGATGCCGATGTCATAATCGCGGTCGTGGGCATAAATTCGACGCTGGAAAGCGAAGAATCCTCGATCAAGCTGCCTGGGTTTGAAGGCGGCGACCGGACAACACTGGAACTGCCCGCCGACCAGCTGAAGCTGCTTGAAGCGGCAAAGGCAACCGGCAAGCCGCTGATTGTCATCAACATGAGCGGCAGTGCCATCGATCTGGACTGGGCGAAGCAAAATGCCAATGCCATCATCCAGGCATGGTACCCGGGAGAAGAAGGCGGGATCGCGGTTGGCAAGGTTGTCGCTGGCACCGCCAATCCCGCAGGTCGCCTGCCAGTGACATTTTACAAGGACGTGTCGCAGCTTCCTCCGCTTGGAGACTATGCGATGAAGGGCCGAACCTACCGCTATTTTGAAGGCCAGCCCGTGTATCCGTTCGGCTACGGCCTCAGCTATACGCAATTTTCCTATGGCAAAGTGAAAGTCAAACCACGCGGGCGCAGCACATCAGACGGTATTATCGTCGAAACCAGCGTAACAAATACCGGCAAGCGTGCGGGCGATGAAGTGGCCCAGCTCTATCTCGACTTTCCTGATCTCCCCGGCACTCCCCGTATCGCGTTGCGCGGGTTTCAACGGCTGACATTGGCACCCGGTGCGACCCGTAAAGTCCGGTTCGAGTTATTGCCGCGCGACATAAGTGCCGTTTCTCCTGAAGGAAAAACGACTATGCTAGCCGGCAGTTACCGGGCATTTGTAGGCGGGGGCCAGCCTGACAGTGGCCTCCCCGGCAAATTTGGAACCTTCAAAATCAAGGCAGCCACGCCATTGCCAGATTGAGGGGGATAAAGGGCTATTGCCTCATCCTGGAATAAAGATGTCAGCCTAATTGTATCGACAGCTTTGCTCCTGCCAATCCCGGACTGGAAACGCGTACAATGGCCTCTCCGCGTTGTTTCACGGGTTGCAAAATCGACAATGCCGTTCCGTGGAAGCTGCGTGTCTTGCCGTCCTGAAAGCTCTCAATGCCGTAAGGATTTGCGGAGCCAGCCGCGCGAAGCTTTGCAGCGCCACTTACCTCGAAAATCAGGGGCACCGCGGCGTCGGGAACAAGCATGCCCCTGGCATCGAGCACTTCGGCAAAAACATAGCCAAGATCGGAGGCATTGCCTTTGATCCGGTCTCGCTCCGCGCGCAACCGCAGCTTCGCGGGTGGACCGACAGTCTCCAAAACCTTACGCGCCACTTCCTTGCCGCCCGTATAAGCGACAGCTGTCAACATGCCGGGCTGATAGGGCACGTCAATCGTCACTTTCATCTTGTCAGCGACGGTGAGCTTTTTGCGCGCCACTTCCTTGCCATTGAGCAGCAACGCAACCTCTTCCGCGCTCGAATAGGTGTGGATGACCATCGGTTGCGTATTGCCCTCAGGCCAAGTCCAGCTCTCCAGAACATCGGGCCAGCCCCATGCGGTCTGGGCTTCATAATAGCCCTCCGGCACCGGACGTTGAACGAATAGCGCCAGCTTTGAGCGTCCCCAAACGACATCGCGGTAATAGCTTGGCGGTTTCTTTAATCCGAGCAGATCGATCTCGCCCGATCCCGATTGATAAGCCGGATAGTCCCAGACGTAGAAGTTGAGCATCGACACATCCATGCCAAAGATGATCTTTTTCTCATTATCCGGCGGTGCTGTTTTTGAACGCAGGCGCGATGATCCGCTGCCGACTTCGCCGACATAATCTTGGCCCGTCCACAAAAACTCGCCCATGTAAGCGGGGTTTTTGTCCATGTTCTGGCGCACATCCCATGCGTCATAGCTATGGGTTTCGGTGGTGGTGAAGGTAAGGTCGGGATAAGTGGCGCTGTCTTTTTGCACCGCATCGAAAGAATAATTATAGCTCGTCACATCCAACTGCGCACGCGCCGCCGCACCTTTCTCACCTGAATAGGATGCCGTGATGGCCTGCGTGATAAACCGCGACGTATCATGCTGGCGGATCGCAGCGCGCATCATCGTGGCGATTTCGACGCCGCGTGGTTTGATAGCCTCGTGGATTTCGTTGCCGATGCTCCAAAAAACTATGCTTGCATGATTGCGGTCGCGCCGAATCATGTTGGTCAGGTCACGACGCCAGTTCTCTTTGAAATACTGGTCGTAATAATCCTTCATCAGCTTGGGTTCTTCCCAGCAGTCGAAGGCTTCATCTATTACGATCATGCCCATCGCATCGCAGACATCGAGGAAATAAGGCGTAGGTGGATTGTGCGAGCAGCGGATGGCGTTGAAGCCATTGGCCTTGGCGAGTTCCACTTTGCGGCGCTCTGCCCGGTCGATGGCAACGGCACCCAATATGCCATGATCATGGTGCAGGCAGGCACCTTGCAGCTGGTGGGTCCTGCCGTTGATTTGCAAGCCATTTTTGGGCGAAGCGCTGATCGTGCGGATACCGAAACGCTGCGTGTATCGGTCTGTGACAGCGCCGTCGCTGCTGAGCTCGATCTCTGCTATATGCAGGTTCGGCGCTTCGGGTGACCACAGTGCTGGCTTTGTGAAAGCCAATTCGGCGGAGATTTTCCCTGTTTTCCCGGCGGCAACCGAGAGTGTGCCTCCGGTATTGGCCACAACCCGGCCTTTGCCGTTGCGAGCAACAATCTTGTAGCTGACTTGCCGAGCCTGACCACCGAGATTGTCAACTTCGACACCGACGGCAACCGTGGCTGCGTCCGAATTAGCCAAAACTGTGTTTGTCGACACACCATAAAGCGGGACGCGGACAGCGCCCGTCCGACTGAGCCAGACATGGCGGAACAGTCCGGAGCCTGAATACCAGCGCGCGGTTTCGCCTTCATTGGCAACTTTGACCGCAAGAATATTGTGGCCATCGGCTTTCAGATGCGGCGTCAGATCGAAGGCGAAGCCCATATACCCATTGGTGTTGCGACCGAGCTTGACACCGTTGATCCACACATCGGTGACCAGATAGGCACCGTCAAAGCGGATTTCGATCTTTTCGCCGACAGCAAGATCGGTCAGTGCGAAGTGCTTGCGATACCATCCGGTGCCGCCCACCGTCCAGCCCATGCCCCAGCCAAAGCCGGTTTTGTCGACATCGAACGGCCCTACCTTGCGCGGTGGCCCGCCGGGAACCGTCGGATGAACCGATGCCATGACGATAGGCACCTCGGGCGAAACCGGCTTGGCATCCTTTGGGTGAGGGCCGAGATTCCACAACGCGACCGGCGGCACCCAGCCTTCGGCTTCCTTGGGCGAACCCGGACGATCCTCGATGCTCCAGTCATGCGGCAGCGACAGATTGCGCCAATTCGAATCGTCAAAGGAGAGACTTTCAGCGCCCGCAACATCGCCCAAATGGAAACGCCAATCACTGTCAAATGGCAAGTCTCGCTTTGGCCCCGCTTTTCTGGACTCGTCATTAAGCTTTGCTTTGGCGGCAGCTCCACCGGACATCGCGACCGCCACACCCGTTGCAGCGGCCGCCTTGAGCATATTCCGGCGTGGGAATGAATGGTTCGATTGGGCCATGGTCAGTTCACTTTCATGTCATGTTGTTCAAGGAAGCGCAGCATCGTCTGTCGCACCATCTGGTTGGCGATACTGCCACTTTTGATGTCAAAGCTATGCTCGGCATAGGGCATACGGATCAACTCGGACGTCACGCCGGCGGCGCGCAGCTTAGCCTCAAAAGCATAAGCGGCTTCCGCCACCACAAGATGATCGTCTTCCGGAATGATGAGCAACGTCGGCGGCGCCTTGGCGCTGATGTGCGTGGCTGATGCAATTTCGCGGTAGCGATCAGGATATTGCTTTGGCGTGCCGCCGGTGTAGCGCACCGTCATCATGCGCCCGAACCTGCCGATGAGCGGATCGGGGTTATAATGCATCTGCGTCGGATCGACGACCGGATAGAGCGCCAGCGTTGCCCGAACCTGCGGCAATGCGCCAGAACACGAAGGCGTCAACGTTCCCGCATTGGCCTTGTAGGACAGGTTGAGGACCAGATTTCCGCCAGCGGATTCGCCCCATAAGGCAACCCGCGATGCGTCTCCGCCATACCGCGCGGCGTTGGCATTGGCCCACACCAGCGCGCAGCCGAGCAGCGGATGCGTTACGTTCCACGTCGGCTGCTTGTCCGATGACAGCGGGTATTCGAACGACATCACAAGATAGCCCCGCTCGACAAACCAGCGGAAATCGGCTTGCCGTTGTTTCAGCGTTTCAGCACCCCAGCCGCCGCCGTGAATGTAAATGAACACCGGGGCGGTTTTGCCATCAGTCCGCGCCTTTGGACGATAGACGTCCAGCGGCAAATTCTGCCCGACATGTTTCGCATAGAAAACCGTTTCAACTTTTAGGTTGTCATCGGCTTGTTTACGCGCGAACAGTGCCTCCGACAGGTTGATCTGCGCCCCGTGCGTCTTGGCAACGCTGATCTGCCGCGCGTGAACGAAGATCATTCCACTTGTAGCGAAAAAAGCAAATGCGGCAACAACGAGCGTGCTCCACTTGCGATTGCTGCGCCAGCGCCAGAACCCCCAAACCGATCCGGCCAGTGTCAACAGGACAGTCCAAAGCCCTAGAGCGCCGGCTAGCATCGGCCCCAATATCCCCAGAACCGGGATATGCGGAAAGAAGCTCCCCAGCGTACCGAGGCCAAATAGCACCAGTAGCGCGTTCGCCAGAAAGCGGAAAAACCGGACAAGTCTCGAACTGGTCATGATGTATCCTTTTGCTTGGCGTCGCTTTCGTCGGTGCACGTCGGCCTCTCCAATCCGGCAGCCCAGCCCATTGCACCCTGAAGGAGTTGCAGATGCTGCGGCTCGGCATAGGATTCGGGCGTGTGACCCAAAGCCGAATACAGCGCCCGCCCCTTGCCGACGCAATGCCACCAGATCAATGGATGATCTTTGCCCATGCTTATGTCCTTGGGCTTCCTAAACGGTATGAACCCCTCGACTGGCAGATAGCTAGCCTCGTCAATCGTCACGAGGACATGATAGCCTTTGGCACGTGGGCTGGCCGCGAACGAATACCATTCATCCGTGCGCACCCATTCCGATTTCATTCCCCGCGTCGCAGGGTGTGCCATATCTTCGATTACCAGCCGCGCTTTCTGAATATGCGGTCCCAAGGTGTGGCCGGTGAATTGGGCTCCGATCAAGTCATCGACATACCATTTCCATTTATAGCTGGGATCGCCGCCCGCACCGTGCAGTCCAACATAGCCGCCGCCTGCTCCCAGCCAGCTTTTGAACGCCGTGCGCTGATCGGGCGTTAACACGTCGCCGCTGGTGCTGTTCCAGACGATGGCCTTAAATTTGCCGAGCTGTTCCGTGTTGAACACAGCGGCATTTTCGGTGGTAAAGCTGGACCAACCATTTTCCTTAGCCAGTGCTTCTAGCGCAGTATTGGCGGCAACTATTTGGTCATCGGCGCGGAAACCATTGGTTTTGGAAAAGATGAGAATGGCGGGGTTCGCCATTTCGGGCAGTTTGGGCGCTTCCGTGTCGTATGTGATGCCGGTGCTAAGGAATATCCGGCTTACATTGCCCGGTCCGATCAGCCACACACCACCGATGCCCAACAGTAGGAATAATAAAAGGAAGACATACACGGTCGTCTTCAGTATGCGCGCCATTGGCTTCTGTTTCGTGCTCGCTTTAAGCACTCGCAGCTTTCACAATGTTGGACGGCACCAAAGTCGGCTGGCCATGCAGCAATTGATTGGCGATGATCGCATAATGCATTTCGGTCGCGCCCTCGGCCACGCATTTCGCCCGCGCATCTCGCATATAGCGGTTGACGCCGGTGGAATTCATGATGCCACTGCCGCCCCACATCTGGACGAGCTTTACGCAGACATCGAAGCAGGTTTCGCCAATGAACGCCTTGCAGATATTGCCCGCTTCGGGCGCAACAGTGCCTGCTTCGAACTGGCGGACAGTATCGTAAAGCAGTGCACGACAGGCGGCGATTTTGGCATGGGCTTCGGCCAGCCAATATCCCAAGGGTTGCAACTCTGACATCGCTTTGCCGTAAAGCGTGCGATCTTGCACATAGGCGATGGTCTTATCAAACAGCCCCTGTGCGCAGCCGATTGAGGTCGCCACATGCGCGAGCAGATTGGCATGGTTTGCCGCGCGGTGCGAGAAGCCTCCTTTGAGCAGGTCGCCCAAAATATCATCCTCTTCCAGCCGGACATTGTTGAAAGCAATCGATCCGGTGTTGGTCCCGCGCCAGCCCAATTTGTCTTCATGCGGTGCGATTTCAAAGCCGGGATCATCGCGCTCAACAATGACGCAGCCATAGCCTTCGGCTCCATCTCGCGCGCGTGTCTTGCCCATAACGAGCCAGGTCATAGCGGTCCCTTGCGTGCAATACAGCTTGGAACCGTCGAGTCGATAGCCGTCATTCGCACCTAAGTCGGGCACAATTTTGCTCAAATGACTGCCGATATTCGCAGCACCCGCAGGCTCGCTTTGTGAATAAGCAAGCAGCCGTTCACCGGACGCACTAGCGGGCAAAATGCGCTGCTTCTGTTCTTCGGTGCCCAAAATCTCGACCGCCTTGGGGCACAGCACCATCTGTACGGTCAACATACCCGCAAATGCCGGGCTGGCCTTGGCGAGCTCTTCACTGACGAGGCAGACCGAGACGAGATCCGCGCCGGAGCCGCCATAATCCTGTGACGTATAGAGTCCGTAAAGGCCAAGCTCCGCCGCCTTCTTCACCAGTTCGTCGGGAGTATGCTCCTCCATGTCGATCTGGTTGGCAATCGGCTCAATTTCCTTGCGGGCAAACGACTCGGCCATGTCGCGCAGTGCGCGCTGATCATCGGTTAGCCAATCAAGCATCATTTCACTCCGTTCAGATATTACGTGCCAGATAAGCGGCTTCGTGGATGGCATTGCCATAAGAACGCGGCGTGCGCGCATCGCCGACCACTTGCAACCGGACGCCCGATTTGTTGAGCTTGCCCGAAAAGGGGTCATTGGCGACACGACCCGGCGCGATGATCAGCGCCGCACATGTAATGGTTTCGGTGCGGCCATCAGCGTGATTGACAACGACCTCGCCTTCGCGGACTTCGTTCAGTGTGACGCCCTGTTCAGTGACAAGGCCCGCCGCTGCAGCCCATATATTTACGGCAGCCATGCGCGAACCCAGATAGTTGGACGGCACTAGCACTTCACCGGGATCGAGTAGGCGTATAATCCGGCCGGCTTGTGCAAGATCAAGGCCGAGTTCAATGCCTTCGCCCGCGCCCCAAAGAACCAGATTGCCATCAGGCAGCGGGTCAGACGGCTGGCTCAACACTCGGTCAATCGTCCGAGCAAAGCCGCTTGCAAGTGCTGCTTCCAGCCCCGGAACAGACGGTATGGCAGGCTTTGCGCCGGTTGCAACGACCACCACATCGGGCTTGTCGGCGAGAATCGCCTCAACTGTCAGTTCGGTATTCAGGCGTACCGCGATGCCCGCTTTGGTGACCATCAACCGGTGCCACTGGGTCTGATAGGCAATTTGCTCCATGTTGCGCAGCGTCTTGTAGTTGCCCGCCCAGTTCATCACGCCGCCGAGTTCCGCGGACGCCTCGAAGATTA
>CALGEE010000159.1 GCA_937881525.1 uncultured Sphingomonadales bacterium
CAATAAAATGATCCTCCGCCATGCGTCCGGCGGTTCCATCATCCATTGCGATACCGTCTTCTCGCAGCATCAACCCATAGCGGGTTTTGCCCACGGCCAATTTGGCAAAGCCGTTGCAGTAGATCTTGTTGAGAAAATGCGCGGCATCAGCACCTTGCACATCGATCTTGCCCAAAGTGGTGCAATCACAGACTCCGACTGACGCACGCGTAGCCAGAACCTCGCGGTCAACTGATTGTCGCCAATCTGTCTCGCCCGGTAAGGGAAACCATTGCGCACGCAGCCAATTGCCCACTTCGACAAAGACCGCGCCACGTTCTTTGGCCCAGAAATGTGAGGGTGTCAGGCGGGTCGGGTGAAAGTCCTTGCCGCGAACCCGCCCTGCAATCGCGCCAATTGCAACAGGTGTATAGGGCGGGCGAAAGATTGTGGTGCCAACTTCGGGAATTCCTTTGCCCGCCAGTTCTGCCATAATTGCCAGACCGCCCATATTCGAGGTCTTGCCCTGATCCGTCGCCATTCCAAGCGTGGTATAGCGTTTGAGGTGCTCGACCGAACGGAAGCCTTCCTGATGGGCGAGTTTAACGTCTTTGACGGTTACGTCGTTCTGCTGGTCCAGCCACGCGCGCGAACATCCCGGCACGTACCAGAATGCTTTTTGCGCGACGGGGGTGTCTTCTGCCCGTGGTATGTGTTCGACTGTCGATTTTAAATCAAGCGCGTCGATGGCGCCTTGTGCCCCCGATGTCAGCGCCCCATGGGTCGAGAATATGCCGCGCGCAGCGCCTGCAACGGACATGCCGGGCGGCAATGCGCCACCGGGTACAAAAGCTCCAAGCTCAGCGTTCCAGTCCGGGCGGCCCCGTTGATGGCAGGTCAAATGAACATTCGGATTCCATCCACCTGACACACCTAAAGCACCGCATTCCAACGTGCGTATGCTGCCGTCAGCTTGGCGTACATCGACATTGGTCAAACCAAGCCGCCCTTTGCTATTGATGGCTTGGGCCCCGCGCAGAATTTCGTAGTCAGTGCTTAAGGGGGCATCCGAACGTGTGTCCACGACTGCGGCGATCTTAATACCCTTGGCATGAAGGTCTGCGGCTGTGCGGTGGCCATCATCACTATTTGTGAACACGGCAATTCGCTGTGAGGGTGTAGCGCCAAATCGGTTCGCAAAGGTGCGGATCGCGCCCGCCATCATAATGCCGGGGCGATCGTTGTTGTCGAACGCTATAGGTCGCTCGGTGGCACCTGCACAAAGCAGCGTATGTTTGGCATAGATGCGCCATAGAATTTGGCGTGGTTTGCCGGGGTCCGGTTTGTGCAAATGGTCACTGACCCTTTCGACAGCGCCATAAATTCCATGATCAAACGCACCCATCACTGTCGTGCGCCGCATCAGGCGCACATTAGGTAAGGAGGAGAGTTCCTCAATCGTTTGCGTGACCCAATCAAGGGCAGGAGCCTCGTCCAGTAGGTAGGTCTCGGCGTTCAGCCTTCCACCAAAAACGAAATCTTCATCAGCAAGTATGACTTCAGCACCGCTACGCCCGGCTGTCAGCGCGGCACTGAGCCCAGCGGGCCCTGCGCCGATGATCAACAGATCGCAATGCTTAAACCCCTTGTCGTAGTCATCGGGGTCTTCCTTCATTGACAAAGACCCAAGTCCTGCCGCTTTGCGGATGATTGGCTCGTAGACTTTTTCCCAAAACGCCGCCGGCCACATGAAGGTCTTGTAATAGAAACCGGCAGTCAGAAAGCTTGATAGACGGTCATTAATAGCCATTGCGTCAAAGGCAAGGCTTGGCCAACGGTTCTGAGATTTCGCATATAGCCCGTCGTATAATTCGGCCGTCGTTGCGCGCGTGTTCGGTTCTTGCCTTGCACCGCCGCGCAATTCCACAATCGCGTTGGGTTCTTCCGAGCCTGCAGTCAAAACGCCGCGCGGGCGGTGATACTTGAAAGACCGTCCCATTAGGCGGACTCCATTTGCCAGCAAAGCCGACGCGAGTGTATCGCCGGGATGGCCGTAATATTGCCGATTGTCAAAAGTGAACTTCAGTCGGGTGGAGCGGTCGATCTGTCCTCCTTCTAAGCGATTAATCTGGTTCACTTTACCCGACATCATGTCGAACGCCCCCTGCTGCGCGCCACGTCACGGGCGAGTTCCACCTTTTTGATTTCATGGGTCACGGTGTTGCGTGTCACAACCAGCCACGACCGGTCTCCGGCTTCGTGGAACCAAAGTTCGCGCAAGTCTCCGGCGGGATTGTCGCGTAGATAGGCATATTCGTAAAACTCCTTCGCCGCGGCATCCGAAGTCGGGTCTGGACGGTCGATTAGGGCCGCATCTCCCAGATAGACAAATTCGGCGCTATCGCGGGGCCCAAGAAGAGGGTGATTGATGATCATCTGAAGCGCCTCAATGCAGATTGGGCTGATTGCCCATGCCCTTTTCGTCGATCATATTACCAGTCCGGAAACGGTCGAACCGGTACGCTGTCGCGACGGGGTGGGGGGCGTCTTTGGCCAGCAAATGCGCAAAACAATAGCCAGAGGCCGGCGTCGCTTTGAAGCCGCCATAGCACCAGCCGCCGTTGAAATAGAGCCCGTCGATATGGGTGCGGTCTATTATGGGAGAGCCATCCATAGACATATCCATGATCCCGCCCCACATCCGCAGCAAGCGCGCCCGGCCTATCATCGGCATTATCGCCATGCCCCCTTCGCAGACGTCCTCGACCACAGGAAGATTGCCTCGCTGCGCATAGGAATTATACCCGTCCAAATCACCGCCAAATACAAGACCGCCCTTGTCAGACTGGCTGACATAGAAATGGCCGGCCCCAAAAGTGATCACGCCTGGGATAAGTGGCTTTAACCCTTCAGAGACAAACGCCTGCAGCACATGGCTTTCGATTGGCAAGCGCATATTGGCTTTGGACATCAGACGCCCTGAATTGCCCGCAACAGCGCAGCCAACCTTTTTGGCCCCGATAAAGCCCTGTGACGTCTCCACCCCCAGACACGTCCCGCCTTCAATGCGGAACCCCAAAACCTCGCAGTTCTGGATGATGTCAACGCCTCTGCTGTCAGCGGCGCGTGCATAGCCCCAAGCGACCGCATCATGGCGTACGGTGCCGCCACGTCGTTGAGCAAGCCCGCCTTTTATCGGAAACCGTACGTCGTCAAATTTCAGGAACGGGTATTCGACCCGAATTTGCTCGGCTGACAAAAGTTCAGCGTCCGCTCCGTTTAGGATCATTGCATTGCCGCGTCGGACAAATGCATCGCGTTGCGCGTCCGAATGTATCAGGTTCATGATCCCGCGCTGGCTAACCATGGCATTGTAGTTGATATCCTGCTCCAACCCCTCCCAGAGCTTCAGCGAGAATTCGTAGAAGGGCTCGTTCCCATCCAGCAGATAGTTGGAGCGAATGATTGTGGTGTTCCGCCCGACATTGCCACCGCCGATCCAACCTTTTTCAATGACTGCGATGCTCTTCTCGCCATAGACCTTCGTAAGGTAATGCGCTGTCGCAAGGCCGTGGCCGCCTCCGCCAATGATGACGATGTCATAGTGCGGCTGGGGCTTAGGCTCACGCCAGACAGGCGTCCAGCCTTTGTGGCCCGTAAGTGCCTCTTTTATTACCTTGAAACCTGAATACCGCATGAATCGGACCCCCTGCGCTAACTTTCGCAGTTAAAATAGAGAGTTGCGACCTGTAAATGCGACATGCTTGATGTAGGATCGGACGTGCTCTGCGATTTTGTCCACAAGAAAACATGGTTAAGGAGGCCCTGTTAAGAAAAAAACTTGATTACTGGGAAAAATATGTAAGGCTACTAGTAAGAATGTTCACCGCCTGCTTATTGCTTCAGGCGTTGTTGAAGATCGTGAGCCAACTACCAAAACTAAAACAGCGGTAACAAAACTGCATTCAACTGGCAGAAGTAACTGAGATATTCAACCACAG
>CALGEE010000160.1 GCA_937881525.1 uncultured Sphingomonadales bacterium
GGCGAGCGCCATAAAGCTTAGCCGTGCAGGTCTGCGTGACACCGAAAAGCCTATTGGCAGCTATTTGTTCAGCGGTCCAACAGGTGTCGGCAAGACCGAAGTCGCACGGCAACTTGCATCCATCCTTGGCATCCCGCTGAAGCGGTTTGATATGTCGGAATATATGGAGCGCCACAGCGTCAGCCGCCTGATTGGTGCCCCCCCGGGATATGTCGGGTTTGACCAAGGCGGGCTTCTGACGGATGCCGTTGACCAAAGCCCGCACAGCGTGTTGTTGCTCGACGAAATCGAAAAAGCGCATCCTGACCTTTTCAACATATTGTTGCAGGTTATGGATAATGGCCGCCTAACCGACCATCACGGTAAGACTGTCGACTTCCGTAATGTTATATTGATCATGACCACCAATGCAGGCGCCAGCGATATGGCCAAAGAGGGCATCGGTTTCGGCAACAACATAAGCAAGGAAGATGCCGGCGACGAAGCCGTCAAGAAGATGTTTGCGCCAGAATTCCGCAACCGTCTCGATGCGACAGTGCCATTTTCATATCTGCCGCCAGAAGTTGTTGCGCGCGTTGTCGATAAGTTCATTCTGCAACTGGAACTGCAACTTGCTGACCAGAATGTGCACATCAAGCTCGATGACGAGGCGCGTGCATGGTTGACGGAACGTGGGTATGACAGGCTATACGGTGCACGTCCTATGGGTCGGTTGATCCAAGAGAAGATTAAGCAGCCGCTTGCGGAAGAACTATTGTTCGGCAAGCTTGTGCATGGCGGCGAGGTTGCCGTGCGCATCAAGGACAATGAACCGGTGTTTGAGGTTACGCCTGCCGCTCCCAAGACGGTTAAACCGAAACCGCCAAAGAAAAAGGCTGTAGCTGAAAAAGTTACCAAGGCTGGCTAGGACGATTAAGACCTAAGACTGCCCGATGGCAAGCAACTGAGCGGATGGACCGATGCCGTGAAACAATTCCGGCTCGGTTCCTGTCATCCAAACCTGAGCACCCGTAACTTCGAGCAACGCAAAAAGTGCGGTCCGTTTTGATGGGTCCAGATGCGCCGCTATTTCATCCAAAAGCAAGATTGGCGGTGCATCGCGTTGTGCTGATACAAGCGCTGCATGCGCCAATATAAGCGACAGCAGTAAAGCTTTCTGTTCGCCAGTGGAACATTGCTCAGCGACCTGCCCTGACGCGCTGTGCACGACTTCCAAGTCGGCACGGTGCGGACCGGTCAAAGTGCGTCCAGCAGCAGCATCACGGCTGCGCCCTTTGCGCCACACGGAGGCAAGGTCGCCGTCTACAGTTGGAACCTTATCGACCAAATTAATTCGCGGCATAGCGAATGGTCCGGATGGAGTGGCAAGCAGTTGTTCACTTAACGCTTGGACGACCCAAATGCGCGCGACCTGAATAGCGCTCGCGCTCTCCGCCATTTGCGCTTCGAGGGCGTCCAACCAAAGTGGATCGGCCGGCATAGCACCGGAAAGCAGGCGGTTTCGCTGCTGCATTGCCTTTTCGTAGCGGCTGCTGTGTCGCGCATGGCCGGGGTTCAATGCGAGTACCAAACGGTCTAAAAACCTGCGCCTTGCAGCAGCACCATCTGCAAACAGTCGGTCCATAGTTGGCGTCAGCCAAATCACCGACAACCACTCGCCAAGGCTGTTAATTGCTGCATCGCTCTCGTTGACGCGCACCTTGCGCCGTTCAGACTGCTCAGCGGTGACCCCAGTACCAATCACATTACCGGCGACCTCTGCGACAATCGCAAAACCCCCGTCTCCGGCATCTCTAACCATATCAGACATGGCGGCTCGGCGTAGCCCGCGACCTGGCACGAGAAGTGAGATAGCCTCCAGAATGTTCGTTTTGCCGGCTCCATTGGACCCATGAAGCGCGATGAATTGGGCCTGCGGACAAATTTCCAGCATGCCATGATTACGAAAGTCACGCAAAGTAAGTCGGGACAAAGCCATAATTTGTGCCTGCTATAGCATGGCTATTTTTGGTCAAGCCGGTAATGGATATCTACCCATCCCAATTATTAGTGTTATTTCCTAATAAGTGAAAATATTCCAATGCTTATTTGCAGCCAAGAATACAAAAACATAGGGTATCTATGGGTTACATCCATTTTGGCACGGTCCATGCGGAGTACCTCGCATAGCCGGAGTGGTCCGGTGGCCCGAAAAGGAATCAACATGACCCAATATGCACGCACCCAAATTCTATCTGCTTTTGCAGCCATAATCTGCGCTTTCATCTCCATCGGCGTAAGCGTCGCACCCGCCGTTGCGCCTGATGAATCGATCATTGTTTAACGTTCCGCGCTTGAAACTTAGGGAGATATTTAATGTCACGACTGACACTTGATAAAACCAACAAGAAAATTCTTGGCGTATGTGCAGGACTTGCCATCTGGACAGGCATCGATGCAATGATAATACGCCTGAAATTCGCCGTCGCAACGGTTGTCGGCATTGGCTCGCCGATTTTGATTTATATCTTGCTGGCCATGATACTCGACTAAACCGCACAAAGCCTGCGCCAGCGCGCTTGTAAGGCAAGAAAAATAGACTTGAACAACCCATTACAGACCGGCTTGGGCAAAGAATTAGTAACTGACGTCAACTGGCGAGCGGGTTTACATTGTAAACCCGCAGCCCAATGGATTAAGCCACTTTCCGCACAAATACCGAGCCCGCAGAATATCCCGCGCCGAACGAGCATATCAAGCCAACATCCCCTGCAGTAAGGTCTTCATTATGCTTGTGAAACGCAATGATTGACCCGGCACTTGAGGTATTGGCATAGGTATCAAGCACGGTGGGGCTTTCGTCCTCACACGCTTCATGCCCCAATACTTTTTGGGCGATAAGCCGGTTCATACCCGTGTTCGCCTGATGCAACCACAGCCGGCGCAAATCTGAACCCGACAGCCCAAGGCTTTCAGCATGCTCCAGTATCATTTGGCCAACCATGGGCACAACTTCCTTGAAGACTTTTCGGCCTTCCTGGACAAACAACTTGTCGTTGCGCGGTCCGCTTTGGTCAACCGCCCCCTGTCCATGTGCGCGGTTGAGGAATCCGAAATTGTTTCGGATATTGTTCGAGAACTGCGTTTTCAAACGCGTGCCTAAAATTTCCCAATGTTCAGCCGGCGCCAACTCTTTCGCTTCCACCAAAATGGCAGTGGCAACATCACCGAAAATGAAATGGCTGTCCCGATCCCGCCAGTTTAAATGTCCTGATGTGATTTCAGGGTTCACCACCAGAACCGAGCGCGCATTACCGCTGCGAATATAGTCTGCAGCAGTCTGAATACCGAAGGTAGCAGATGAGCACGCCACGTTAATGTCAAAGCCAAAGCCGCGCTGCATGGCCAATTCATGCTGGATTTCAACCGCCATAGCCGGGTAGGCCCGTTGCATGTTGGACGCTGCGCACAACACAGCGTCGACATCCTGAATATCGCGACCGGCACGCTCCAAGGCGTCTCGACAAGCAGCAACACCAATCTCGGCCATCAACGAAATCTGTTCATTGGGTCGCTCCGCATAACGAGGCTCCATGATATCTGGGTCCACGATTGCGCGCTTATCCATGACGTGCCGCGACTTGATGCCACTCGCCTTCTCCACAAACTCGACTGAGCTATGCGTCAGTGGTTCTGCGTTGGGGTTGGCTGCATTGTATTGGTCGGCATAGGCATTAAAGCTTGCGACCAGCTCTTCGTTGGTAATGACATCAGATGGCGTAAACAATCCCGTGGATGAGATGACTGGAGTGGCGCCGTGCCCATGTTGCGACATGTAATTTCCCGCGTTGGTTTTTGTTCAAGCGATGGCCTAGCGGTTGCGTATTTGCGAAACAAGCCGTTTGAAATGCATTACGACGGCGCTATGAGGAGATGGGGGAGGAAAATACTAATGTCGTTGACTGAACGCCAGCCTAGCTGGTTATCTCGGCTATTCAGGCGGGTGCTGGTCGGAATGCATAAGAGCGGTGGGTGGCGCGCGCATGGCGTGGTGCCAGAACCGCGCAAATTCGTCCTAATCGCAGCGCCGCACACCAGCAATTGGGACTTTGTCTATTTTCTTGGGCTAACGGATGATTTAGGTATCAGGCCGCATTTCATGGCAAAAACATCCCTTTTCCGCTGGCCGTTTACAAACTTCATGCTCGATATGGGCGGCGTTCCTGTGGACCGGACGTCAAGCAAAAATTATGTACAGCAAATGATCGAAGAATTCGGCCGCCGCGACGAATTTATGCTGACCATCGCGCCAGAGGGCACGCGTGGAACGGTCAAAGCCTGGAAGACGGGATTTTACCATATCGCGGTGGGCGCTAGCGTGCCCTTGGTCTTGGGCATGATGGATTATGGCTCAAAAACAGGTGGGCTTGGACCTGCCATCTGGCCGACCGGCGATTATAAAGCAGATATGGCGGAGGTTGCCAAAATATTAGCTAAAGTGCAACCAAAGCACCCCGCAAAGGGCATGACAGAGATATTTGCAAGGCATGACACATGACTGATCTCGGTTCGACTATACTTATAAACGCGGCCGCGCTGTTTGCGGTCATACTGGCGTTATGGGCCTATTCGGTCAAAATAAGGGACGTGTCATTCATTGACGCATTTTGGGCATTTGGCATGGTGCTCCTCGCCTGCGCAACATGGGCGCAATCTGAGTCCCCAGGAGCACGGTCGCATTTACTGCTTGGATTGACAGCCTTTTGGGGTCTGCGCCTCACGCTGCATCTATGGACGCGCTGGCGTGCGCATGGCGAGGACCCGCGTTATGCAAAAATCATGGGCAGCGTGATGGAAAAAAAGGGTTGGAGTTGGAGTAAGACATCGCTTCTGTCGGTGTTTTTGACACAGGCTCCATTGCTGTTCATTACCTGCCTTCCGGCGCAGCTCGGTATCTGGGCAAGCGAAGGTAGCCGTACTGTTTTGGGTCCGCTTGCCTTTCTTGGCGCGACCATCGCTATCATCGGCATATTGTTCGAAACCATCGGCGATGCGCAGCTCAATGCGTTTCGTGCTAACCCAGCTAGTACAGGTAAGGTGCTTGATACCGGATTGTGGCGCTACACCCGCCACCCCAATTATTTCGGCGACGCTTGCACGTGGTGGGGCATTTGGCTTATCGCCTGCGAAACCGGACTGCCGGGATGGATCAGCATCATTGGCCCGATCTTTCTGACTTTCACCCTTACGCGCTGGTCTGGCAAGCCGTTGCTGGAAAAAGGCATGAAGAAAACACGGCCCGAATATGCCGATTATGTTGCGCGGACATCCGGTTTTTTCCCGTTACCGCCTAAAAGCAGATAGTTAGGAGACTACCCCAAATAGGTCGTGTTCGTCCGCATCTTCAATGGTGACCATGACGACATCACCGGCCTTTAATGTAGGTGCAACATCGCGCAGATAGACATGACCGTCGATTTCTGGCGCATCGGCCTGCGACCGTCCGGAGGCGCCAATGCTATTGTCTTCGTCAGCATCGCCGATTTCATCAATGATGACAGGCATGCTGCGTCCGACCTTGGCGGCAAGCTTCGCCGCGCTGATCGCCTCGGTTTTCGCCATGATGCGTTGAAACCGCTCTTCTTTGACCTCTTCCGGCACTGGATTGGGTAGATGGTTGGCCTGCGCTCCGTCTACAGGTTCAAAGCGAAACGCCCCCACCCGATCAAGCTGGGCTTCATCAAGCCAATCGAGCAGATATTCAAAGTCAGCTTCGGTTTCACCGGGAAAGCCGACCACAAAACTTGAACGGATCGCGATATCGGGCGCAATGCTGCGCCAGTTGCGGATCCGCTCAAGCACCTTGGCTTCGTTTGCGGGACGTTTCATCGCCTTCAGGACATTGGGCGCCGCATGCTGAAACGGAATGTCCAGATAGGGCGTCAAATACCCCCCTGCCATCAGCGGAATGACATTATCTACATGTGGATAAGGGTAGACATAATGCAGCCGAACCCAGGGTGCGATGCCATCGCTGGTTCGCAAACTACCGAGCTCGCGCGCCAAGTCGGTCATATGCGCACGTACCTCGCGGCCCTTCCACGCGCGCGGCTCATGCCGCGTGTCCACGCCATAAGCAGAGGTGTCTTGTGAGATGACCAGAAGCTCTTTGGTGCCCGCAGACACAAGCTTTTCCGCTTCACGCAACACGGCATCTATCCGGCGGCTCGCAAGCTTTCCGCGTAGCGACGGGATGATACAAAAGGCGCAGCTATGGTTGCAGCCTTCGGAAATTTTGAGATAGCTGTAATGCCGCGGCGTGAGCTTTAATCCGCCTTCTGGGACCAAATCGACAAACGCACCGCGCGTCGGTGGCGCCGCTTCATGGACTGCGGATACAACGGCTTCATATTGATGCGCGCCAGTGATCGCCAGCACATCTGGAAAGCGCGCGCGGATAACGTCGGCTTCATTTCCCATACAACCGGTAACGATCACGCGGCCATTTTCAGCGATAGCCTCACCAATCGCTTCTAGGCTCTCTTCCTTTGCGGAATCGAGGAAACCGCAAGTGTTGACCAGAACGACGTCTGCGCCGGCATAATCGGGCGACAGTCCATAGCCGTCAGCACGCAGCTTGGTGAGAATCCGTTCGCTATCGACCAGCGCCTTGGGGCAACCAAGCGATACCATGCCGACCTTGGGCGCTGCTTTTATTACTGTTGCCATAATGACGGGCCGCATAGCGGGTTTCGGCAGGCTTGTCACGGCTGGCGAACAAGCGCATGATTGATGCTTATAGTTGTGCGAAGGATCATGATGGCTAACGCGAATTTATTGGCAATTTTGGTGGCCGCGGCGACCGGATTTCTGATTGGCGGCCTGTGGTACGGACCTCTGTTCGGCAAGGCATGGATGGCGGAGCATGGATTTACCGATGCGCAATTGCGGAACGGCAACATGCTTAAAATCTACGGCCTGACCTTTGCCTTTTCGGTGCTATCGGTAGTGTTTCTTGGGCATTTACTCGCGTTTTTTGATACGAATGCGCGTTCGACGCTAATGATATCTGTCGGCATTTCGCTTGGCTATATCATCCCCGCCATTGGCACCAATTATCTGTTTTCGCACAAGTCGAGCCGGTTGTTCGCGATTGCTGCGGGATATTGGCTCGTATTTTACGCAGCGATGGGATTGGTTTTTTTATTGCTGGGGCATTAGGGTCAGCCTGCCCCTAAGCTTCTGTCGGTAAGATCTGCACCAGCAAATCGCCTGCTTCCAATTTTTGCGCTTCGGGCTGCCAAAAGCCAATATTCACGCCATTCCGGTAAATCCGAAGGCCAATTCCCTCAGGCAAATCGCGTAAGCTTTTGCCAACTTCGCTTGGGTATACTTCACGTTCCTTAATAATGACCTCGCCGCCGACAGAAGCTAAATCGGTCAAATATTCCGAAATATGTTCGCCATGGCACGAACCGGCCAATAACAACCCAGTAAAACTGACCGGATTGATAACCGTCGTTGCCCCGGCCTGACGCGCGAGCAATTCGTTATCGTCAGCACGTATAACGACGCTGATTGGCACATTGGGCGACAGATGGCGTACAGTCAGCACCATCAAGATGGACGAAT
>CALGEE010000161.1 GCA_937881525.1 uncultured Sphingomonadales bacterium
GTGGCGATTTGGCTACGCGCAATGGCTTCGTCGCGGTGTAAGGTGCTATTGAGATACGCTGAAATCTCGGGTACGCCGATTGCTCGCATGACGGGCGCGTCTTGCGGCAGATTACGCAAAAGCAGTGCTTCGACCTCGGCCACCGCGCCGCGCTCCATCATCATGTCAAAACGCGTATCGCAGCGCTTGTAAAGCCAGTCACGCGGCGGAAGGAGAAGCAATGGGCGCAGTGTGATGCTTTCACCTATTCCTCCGGTCTTAGCCTTGCGCCATTCGGAGATGCTGCGTCCGGTGCTCTGCACGACCTCAAGCGCGCGCTTGATGCGGCTAATATCGGTTGGAGCCAAGCTTGCCGCAACGGGCGCATCATAATGTTGAAGCGCAGCATACGCTTGTTCGACTGGCATAGCGCGTATCTGTGTACGCAATTCGGGGGTGACTTCTGGAATGGGGGCGATGCCGTCAAGCAAGGTTCGGATATACAGTCCGCTGCCGCCAACCAATATCGGCGTTTTTCCTGTCGCATGGGCGTGCGCGATGACGCCCTTGGCATCTGCTGCCCAGCGTGCAGCTGAGCAAGGTGTAACGCCGTCAAGATAACCAAATAAGTGATGCTGCACGCTGCGTTGCTCTTCCGCCGTGGGTTGCGCGCTCAAGATCGGCAAGTCGGAATAAACTTGCGCACTATCGGCGTTGATAATTATGAAATTACCCGATTTGGCCAAATGCAGCGCTAATGCCGTCTTGCCGCTCGCGGTTGGACCCGCAATAAGCGCGACCTTGTTGTGAGGATTCGAAATGACCATTTGTACCCTGATAGCAGCAGATACATTAGAAGGCGGAATAATTTCCGAGGTCAATGATCGTTTGGCTGCCGTTGGTTGCGTGCCCGGTGCTGTCCGCTGGCTGTCTGACGGGAAGGCCGTCGACATAGCGTTTGACGGCAGTATCGGCAGTGCTCGTGCGGCCTTGCGCGTATTGGAAGACCGCTGCGACATAGTCGTCCAGGGCGAGCACAACCGACGCAAAATGCTTTTGGTGTCGGATATGGACAGCACTATGATTACCGTCGAATGCATCGATGAACTTGCAGACTTCGCAGGCATTAAGCCGCAGATTGCTGCGATTACCGAGCGCGCTATGGCGGGAGAGCTCGATTTTGCTGAGGCATTGAAAGCGCGGGTCGCCTTACTGGCGGGGCTGGACGAGAATATGATCGCGCAATGCCTGCACGAACGCGTTCGGCCTATGCCTGGCGCCGAAATTCTTGTGCGAACGATGACGGGTTGGGGCGCGCATGCTGTTTTGGTTTCCGGAGGCTTTACCAGCTTTACAGGGCCAGTCGCGGCTTTGCTTGGTTTTACCGAGGTGCATGCCAATGTGCTTGAAATTAAGGACGGGTGCCTCACTGGGGTGCTAAAGGGTGATATCGTCGATGCTGCCGTTAAAAAGGCAGTCTTGCATTCGGCTGCAGTCAGTCAAGGAATACCCTTGGAGGCTGCGATTGCATTGGGTGACGGTGCCAATGACCTGCCAATGATTGCCGCCGCTGTGGCGGCCGATGGACTTGGCATAGGCTATCATCCTCGGCCGCAGCTCTCGAAAGCCGCGAATTTTTCGGTACGGCACAGTGATCTGACAGCATTGCTATTTGCGCAAGGGGTTGCGCCCAGTGAATGGCTGCGCTGATCCCACGAAACAAATTGAGTGTTACTCCGTTGATGTTATGTCGAGACATTACGTCCAATAAACGGAGTTCATTATGCGCAATTATCTGCCGATCTTCATCATTCCTGTTCTTGCCAGTTGCACGACCATGCAATCTGCAAAAACGGTTGAGGTCTCGGAAGTTATAACGGCGGATCTTACGCGCGCCGACGGCAGCTGGGCAGGCGTAGCGACGATTTCGCAACGCAGAGACGGCGTTTTCCTAAGCCTTACTGCAGAGGCACCAGCGGCTGGGACGTATGGCATGCACCTTCATGCGGTTGGAAAATGCGAAGCGCCTGACTTCACAAGCGCTGGCCCGCATTGGAACCCCAATATGAAACAGCATGGGCGTGATAACCCGATGGGCGCGCATGATGGTGATCTGCCAAATGTTGAAGCTGCTGCCGACCGCAAGGTCACGCTTGAGTATAAACTTGCAGATTTCATGCTTTCAGGACCCGCGGGTTTATTGGACGCAGATGGTAGGGCATTGGTTATTCATGAAAAAGCCGATGATTATAAAACCGACCCAAGTGGCAATAGCGGCAAGCGCATACTCTGCGGAGTGTTTAAATCCGGTAACCGGGGCTGACGCTACACCTTGTCGGCGTATAAAAGGCAACCGGCCGGCACACGCGCCAAGACGGCACTAATATCTTCTTTGGCAAAAGCAAAGCACCCCTGACTACGCCCGATTTTACCTTGGTCTTGGATAAGCGACTGGTTCACATACCATGCCGGATGAATCACAATCGCGCGCGCCTCCGCCTGGTCATTTTTGGGGTCCCGCCCAAATAAACGACGGGGCTCACCATGTTGGCCAAAATAGGTTTCGCCGACAAGGTAGCTACCAGCAGAAGTTGCTTTTGAGCCATTTACGTTCAAAAAATTTTGCACCCAACCGCTGTGATTTAGGTCTGAACCTTTACCATGGGCGACCAGATAGGGTGTCGATTGGCCATTGCGGAGATCAACCACATAAAAGCGCGGATCACGCGAGGGTTTTGAAAAGTCGGCAATCGCCAAAAGATCATGGTTGCGAATATGCGACGCGTGCGATGCCAATGCCACCTTTGCCTTTTCAAGCAACAGCGGCGAGGGGCCTGCGATAGCATGACCGGTGCCCGGTACGAACAGAATATCTGAGGCCCTGGACGGAACAGCGAGCAAACTTGCTCCCGTTATTGCGGAATGAATAAATTGCCTGCGCTTGCCTTAGCTCTTTTAGCGCCCACAGCTGTTTTAGCGATACAACAGACGGTACAGGTCGAGCCCTCGCGAACCCAACCAGAGCAGAACAAAGACATGGTTGCTGCCAGTCCGCTTGTGTTGGTTCCAGCCGCGCAAACATCACCGCCAGAGCAAACGTCAATCTCGCCATCGCCATCCAAGCCCGCTTCAACCAAGCCAACGCCAAAGCCGCGAAAGAAGGGGGCAGTGGATGCGCTGAAACCCGGTCAGTTTGTTTGGGTTACGCGGGCTATTTACGAGGGGGCGATGAAAACTGTCATTGTCCTTGATATTCAACGCATTTATGTTTTTCAGAGCGACAAGTTAATTGGTTTCAGTACCATTTCTTCGGGCAAGAAGGGCAAGGAAACGCCGACCGGTTTTTTCAATATACTGCAGAAAAACGTCGATCATAAATCTAATCTCTACAGCGATGCACCCATGCCTTTCATGCAGCGGCTGACATGGGACGGCATTGCAATGCACGGCGGATATTTGCCGGGCTATCCTGCGTCGCATGGATGCATCAGATTGCCGCTCGCATTTGCGAAGGCCTTATTTGGCGTGACGCGACTAGACCAAGAAGTATTCGTTCTCCAAGACGCTGCAACGCCCGTGAAAAGGCCAGAACCAAAGCCTGTCGTTGATCCAATATTGGCACCAACCGTGCTACCTGTGGAGACCACGAGTGCCCAAGAAGTCCCAGTGTCGAAAGCTATCGACAATTACCCACCGGCACAATCCGCCTGATGCTTCGTTAACGCGCAAAAAGACGCCACTTCCACGATTGACGTTTACGCTAACGTAAACTAGTGACGTTAGTGCAACGAAGAGGGAAGGCGCCATGGAATCTTTTACGCATGACGAAAGAGGGACTGATGCGACGATCGACACGCCGGATGTATTCAATCGGGATTCGTTCACGATATCCGACCTATCCCTCGAATTTGAGGTAACGGCCCGGGCGTTGCGTTTTTACGAAGACCAAGGGCTAATTTCCCCCGAACGCATGGGTTTGGCCCGGATATACTCGACGCGTGATCGGGCTCGGTTAGCGTGGATATTGCGGGCAAAGCGTGTTGGTTTCAGCCTTGCGGAAATCCGCGAGATGATTGATCTTTATGACCTGAATGACGGCCGCAATATTCAGCGCCGGGTGACCATTGAAAAATGCCGCGACCGGATCAATCTTTTGAAGGCGCAGCGCGACGATATTGAAAGCGCGATCAAAGAGCTCACTGAATTTGTTTCAACGGTGGAAAAGGTCGAGGCCGCGGAAAAATCTGCAGCAGCCTAACCGAAAAACGCACTGCAAACTTAAGGATCAAAAATGCCAAGCTACACCGCCCCAGTTCGCGATATGCAGTTCATTCTCAACGAAGTATTGGGCGTGGAGCGCTTTGCCAATCTGCCAGGTTTTGAAAACGCGAGCGCCGATATGGTCGACGCAATCCTGACCGAAGGCGCTAAGTTCGTAGAGGGGGTGCTTTTCCCGTTAAACCAAGTTGGCGACCTGCAGGGCTGCACCCGGCATGAAGACGGTAGCGTCACCACGCCAGATGGGTTCAAAGAAGCCTATAAGCTATTTTGTGAAGGCGGCTGGGGCACATTGTCAGGGCCGGTAGAGTTCGGCGGGCAGGGCATGCCGCACATCGTCTCCATGGCGTTTGAGGAGTTGATGGCCAGCTCCAACATGGCGTTCGCGATGTATCCTGGCTTAACTCAAGGTGCGGTTTCCGCGATTTTGGTGAAGGGTAGCGACGAACAGAAGGTCAAATATGCACCGAATATGATTTCGGGCAAATGGGGCGGGACAATGAACCTGACCGAACCGCATTGTGGAACCGATCTTGGCCTTATTCGCACTAAGGCCGTGCCGAATGCCGATGGCAGCTATGCGATTTCGGGCACCAAAATCTTCATTTCGTCGGGCGAACACGACCTGACCGAAAACATCATTCATCTGGTGTTGGCTAAAACGCCCGGCGCACCGGACAGCGTCAAAGGCATATCGCTGTTCATCGTGCCCAAATTCCTCGTGAATGATGATGGTTCGCTCGGTGCACGCAACACGCTCTCTTGTGGTTCCATTGAACATAAGATGGGGATCCAAGGAAACGCCACCTGCGTTATGAATTATGATGATGCCAACGGCTATCTTGTCGGTGACGAAAATAAGGGCCTCGCCG
>CALGEE010000162.1 GCA_937881525.1 uncultured Sphingomonadales bacterium
CATCGCGCATCATGCGCATTGCAGGCACCGTTAGCTATCCCAGCCAAAGCAAGGTCGCCAAAGGCTATATTCCAGAATTGGTTACCTTCATTTCGGAGGTGAGCTGATGTCTTTGCCAAATATCGAATACTGGAACAACATATTTCCGCCGCTTGAACCGTTCTATACTGCGCAAACTGACAACTGTACACGCCTACCTAGGGATGCCGCATCTCAAGCCGCTATGAATGGTCAAAATTGGCATCAAAATATGTTGAAGTTGGTCGGAAGCTGGGTTGCGAAAGGCAACACAGACGGAGAAATTCGCATTCTTGCTGAGAAACACACTTTGCCCGGTTATACAGTCGAGCAAACATGGCTGGACGTTCAGCCAATGATCGCTGGCGCACGTAGAAAAAACTTTGCACCAGCCAATAGCAATGAAGCTCACGATGAACCTGCGCCAAGAAAAATCCTGACTTTAATTTCTGACGTTGAGCTTAAAGACCCAGAATACCTGATCGATGATGTGATCGAAGAAAAATCTCTTATCGGTCTAATTGGCCCGTCCGGTTCTGGCAAAACCTTTGTGGCCTTGGATATTGCACTGAGCTTGGCGACTGGGAAAGATTATCATGGCTTTGGTGCATCGAAAGGTCTTGTCATAATGTCGGCAGGCGAGGGACATCTTGGCATTCCACGGCGAGCGGAGGCTTGGTGCAAACACAATGGCAGCAATCTTCATGCGGCGTCGTTCGCGATCACGGATCGGGCAGTGGATCTCTTTAACGAAGCGCCACTCAACGCCTTCTGCAACGAGGTTGAGGAAATCGCCAAAACGCGCGGCAATCCAAAGCTTATCATCATCGATACAGTAGCGCGGCATATGGCAGGCAAAGATGAAAATAATGCCAAAGAAATGGGTGAGCTTGTTCAGACGGCAGACAAGCTGAAGCATGACTACCAGTGCGCCGTCATGCTTGTTCATCACACTGGTCACAACAACCAAGATCGCGCGCGAGGTTCAACCGCCTTCAAGGGTGCGCTTGATACGGAAATTTTGGTCAAGTCACTTGGTGAAAACGACATCGTTGTAAGCTGCGAGAAGCAGAAGGATGGGCCAGAGTTTGATACAATGCAGTTTCTGAAAGTCAGCGTTGATCCGTCACTTGCGTTGCAGCAGGTTACTAGATCGGTTCCCAAAGCTAAGCTGACCAGCAATCAAGCAATGGCAATGGATGCGTTTTACGAGGCGACAAAGGACAATGTCGCCGCTGCTGGATTGACTTTGGATGAGTGGCGTCCGTTCTTTAACGAACGACACACAGGCGACAATCAAGCTTCTAAAAACACTGCGTTCGCTCGTGCTAGAAAAGAGCTAGTAGACAAGGGCTTACTAAAATGTAGCGATGATATTTACCGTTTGGGCGACAAGGCGACATGAGGGCGACATTGTAAATGTCGTCAAATGCCATCATTCACATGAGGCGACACGACACGACACACCCCTATAGGGGTGTCGGGTGTCGTCTGTGATGTG
>CALGEE010000163.1 GCA_937881525.1 uncultured Sphingomonadales bacterium
ATTCGGTATTCAGACGTTCGCGCGTGAATTCATCCAACGCACCGAATGGTTCATCCATCAACAAGATATCGGCACCGGTCTGCAGGAGCCGCGCCAAGGCAACCCGTTGCTGCATTCCGCCCGACAATTGCGCTGGAAAAGCAAACACAAAGTCGCCAAGCCCGACCAGTTTCAGCAGATCCATCGCACGATTTTTATCGGCAAGGGTTATCGTGCCCGCAATCTCGGTTGGCAGCAAAACATTTTCGAGCGATGTGCGCCATTCCAGCAATGTGGCCTTTTGGAACATCATGCTTATATCTGGGCGTGGACCCGTGACGGGTTTATTGTGAACGGTCACCTCGCCTGATGTCGCCGGGATCAGGCCCGATACCAAACGCAGCAGCGTTGACTTGCCGCAGCCAGATGGGCCAACCAGCGATACAAAAGACCCCCTCTTGATATCGAAATCAGCGTTTTTGAGCGCAATCACCGTACCGTTGGCAAAGGTCTTTCCAACACTACGGCCACTGACCACGATATCGTCGACTTTTGCATGTTGTGACATGATATAATCCTTCATCTTATTCTCCTGCCCAGCGTGTCTGCGTCTTAATGTCGAGGACCCTAATATATCAGGGTAAACTCTACCCTCACTCTATCCGACAACCTGCTGGCTCTTTAGCCCCCGCATGACCTGTGTCTGAGACATGCGGATATGTTTTTCAGAAAGCCGCACTGCGGTGCGGGTATCGCGCGCCTGTAGTGCGTCAATGATGAGGTTGTGTTCGGCCAGGGATGCAGCCATCGCCGCTTTGTCGTCCTGCCGCGATGACAGGGAAACGATGCAAAGGCGGTCGTAGTTTTCCATCAATCCTAGCACGGTTGCAGTTTGGCGCTGATTGCCCACCATCCTGCTGATGCAAACGTGAAAATCCCTGTTGTATATGGCATAGCTTCGCAGGCTTTCGCTGTCGCAGGTGCGAAAAAGATCCAGCTGCGCAAGGTCGTCGGCGCTGGCGTCAGCGCATATTTTGCGCACGGCCGCCACCTCGAGTATCGCGCGCAATTCAAGAATATCACGGGCGTCGGCAATGGAGATGGGCGCGACACGATGCCCTTGGCGGGGGACGATCTCGATCAGACCTTCCCATTCAAGCTTTTGCAAAGCGTCACGAATTGGCGATTTTGATACACCGTATTTCTGCGCCAGCACGCTTTCGCGCACCTCGGCTCCGGGCAGCAACCCGCAGGACATGATGTCAAGACGCAAGGCGTCAAAAACATGGTGCCGTATCAACCTCTCTGACATCTGCCCCCCCTGATATCTCAAGCAACCGTTGCAGCGCCTTGACGCTTCGTCAACTTATAGCTTGTGATAGTCAGCATCCGAAAATGTGATGCGGGCTAAAGCGTAACCGCTTCACCGGTTTCTGCAGACTGCACGATGGCATCCAGCACCTCGATATTATGGATCAACTCCATATCCGAGTAGGGATAGGCTGACTCTCCGCGGATTGCCGCCCCGAATGCGGCAATATTTGCGGTCACACTATCAGTCCAGTCGAAAACAATCGTCTCGTGATCGTCGATACTGCGATAGCATTGCATTGTCGCCTGCCCACCCGGCGTGTCAGGATGTGTCGCGTTGCGGATTTCCACCCACATATCGCTGCCAAAAACATGGGTCCTAATAAAATGCGGCGTATGCAGGATAGCCTGCAACGTCGCAGTCATGCCTGCCTTAAATTTCAGCTGGACAGTGACGACATCGCCGGTTTCCCAGCCAAGGCTACGGCTTGCCGTAAACGCGTGCAACCGTTCGACAGGACCGTAAAAAGAGATCAACAAGTCTGTCAGGTGTATGCCCATCTGCGTCATGCCGGCAGCTGGTGCAAAGGCTTTTGTCGTGCGCCAGCTGTCCGAGGTAAGACTGATCAGCTTGTCATGACTGAATGCCATTTCCGTGTGCATGATATTCCCAAGCGCACCGTCTTCCAGCATCTTTCGCAATCCCAGTATCGCTGGTTCAAACCGGCGTTCATGGCCAATCCCCAGTACCAGCCCTGCGGCACGACAGGATTCAACGCTGCGGCGGGCATTTGCGGCTGACAAGGATAACGGCTTTTCGCAAAATACGTGTCTGCCAGCCGCCACGGCCTGTGCAATCTGTACATCGTGCAGATCATTCGGCGATGTCAGGATCACCGCCTGGACTGTCGGATCAGCCAATGCCAAAGCATAGCTGTCAAAAATGGGAACGCCCAAACCTTTGATCTGCTCATGCAGGCCGGTTGCAGGTTCAATGATCCCGCGCAAGTCAAATGCCGTATCATGCACAAGGCGGCGGGCAATATGCTGACCCCACCATCCGTATCCAACAAGTGCTACACCGATCATGCTTTTTCTCCCTTGTTGACCAGTCCAAACAGGCCAGCCAGTGAATTGTCATAAGTATCCCATCCGCCGCTGGCGGCGGCTTCGGCCTTGGCCAGCACGCTTGTGATCACCGCATGGGGGTGGCCAACCGATTGCGCGACATCTGTCATCAACCGCATGTCCTTGATCGCATTGGTCAGGGTAAAGCTTACCGTGCCGGGGTCGCCGGTTCTGATCATCTCGTGAATGGGTGGAATCCGCTTTTTTGCAGCGCCGATAGCGCCGGAACTGTCGCCAAGGATATCCAGCGCGCGGCCTGGATCAACACCCTGCGCCATCGCAATTCCCAATGCCTCGCCCAGCGCGCTCCAGTAAACCATCAAAGGCAGGTTGACGGCCAGTTTCATGGCTGACCCAGAGCCGACCGGACCCAAGTGTTCCAACCGTCTGGTTATTTGCGCAAGAACCGGACGTGCCGCGTCAAAAGCGGCGGTGCTGCCCCCCGCCAGACCCATCAGCTGACCGGACCGCGCTGGCACAACATTGCCGCTGACCGGACATTCCAAAAACAGCCCGCCCCGCGCGATCACCGCAGCTTCCAACGACTGCGCAGTCGCCGGAGACGTGGTTGCAAGCTCGACAATGACGCGGCCTGTCAGATCGGCCTTGAGCAAGCCACCATCACCATAATAGACAGCGGCGATCGCTTCGTCATTCGCCAGCACCGATATGATGACATCACATTCTTGCGCCACTACTTGCGGCGTCGAAACGACTGTTGCCCCGGCAACACCCTGCGCTTTCTCTGGCGAACGGTTCCATAAAGTCAGTGCCATCCCTGACTCTGAAAGATGTTCCGCGATCGGCCGACCCATGTTGCCAACACCGACAATACCCGTTTTCATGTCATGCCCCCCTGATGCTTGAATATGGTATTTCACATATTTTAACGTCGTAGGATCATCATTTATGATACGACGGTTCTTGATTGTTGATAGGTATATGGCTGATCCAAAGGTTTCCGCTTGCGCGGTTTCATCGGCAATATCTGCAAAGCGAACGGAGCTGACAGAACTGGATCAATTGACCCTGCCTCCGGTCCATCCGATGCCGCAGATTCAATCAATAGGCGCTGTGCTGGCTTCGACTGTACTCTGGAACCGTTCAAAAAACTGATCGGCCATCTTTTTGGCAAACCCGCCAATAATTCTGCTGCCGAGTTGTGCCAGCTTTCCCCCGACTTTCGCAGTGGCCGTATAGGCCAGATTTGTGCCGCCATCGACAGTTTCAAGCAAAACATCAGCACTGCCTTTTGCAAAACCTGCAACGCCACCTTTGCCTTCACCAACGATGGTATAGCTTTTACCGGGTATTACATTTTCCAATGTGACTTCACCTTTTAACGTTGCAGATACCGGCCCGACCTTTTGCTTAACCGTGGCGGCAAATCTAATGTCGGGTGAACCGGTCAGGTCTTCACAACCCGGAATGCACAAGCGCAAAGTTTCGGGAGTGTTCAAATGTGTCCAGACAGTATCGATATCTGCGGCAATAAATCGGCTTCCTGATAGTTCCATTATGACCCCATTATTTTTCTGACATTGATATATTTTAAAAGCATTTGTCATTCCCGTATTGCCAGATGATCGCTCTGACGGGGAATTATAAATACTCTTCGTTCATTCCGCATTCACGGTCGTCATGATCTTTT
>CALGEE010000164.1 GCA_937881525.1 uncultured Sphingomonadales bacterium
TATTCGCAAGCTTTGTGAAAGCCGCATTAAATCAAAGCCGCCTTGTATAATTCGGCCATTTTGGGCTAATTGGACTTAGGTTAAAAATCATGTCGGGGCAGTCGATTTTGTCGGCTGCCCCGATGTTCAACGCTTAAGCAGCAGGCGCTCCTTTTTTCTTCGGTGCGTCTTCATGTTCAATGACTGTTAGTGCAGCTTTCGCACCAATCACGATCTTTCGCGGCTTTAATGCTTCAGGCACTTCACGCACCAAGGTAATGATGAGAAGCCCGTCAGCCATATCCGCATTCGTGATATGGATGTGGTCGGCAAGCTGGAACCGCCGTTCGAAATTCCGGGTTGCAATGCCCATATGCAAAAAGTCGCGATTGTCATTGCCTTCGGACTGCTTGCTGCCGGTCACGATAAGCAGGTTCTGCTGGGCAACAATATCGATCTCTTCGGTTTTAAAACCGGCGACGGCGACCGTGATCTGATAATCATTCTCGCCGGTCCGCTCGATGTTAAACGGGGGATAATTTTCATTTTGCGCAGAACGGCCTGTGGTTTCGAGCAGCTCAAAAAGGCGGTCAAAGCCAACGGTGTTCCGGCGATATGGGGTAAAATCAAAACGGTTCATGCAAATTCTCCTTCAAGCAATTTGGTTCGTTGCCAGCCCCGCAAATGCAGCGGCCAACATGTTTGTTTTGGAGCCTTTCGGACTCCGAGAAGCAAGATGGGTTGCATCCGCAAAATTGCAAGAGCCAAAAATTCCGGTGAAAGGCAGAGGCAATATAGAAACAAGGCCGCTCGGATGTTCCGAACGGCCTCGCTCTGCAGCTTTGCTAGCGCATAATTTCAGTCTTCTGCCGGTCCCCACCGGCGGGTCTGATTTTTTCCCTGAACCTTCGGCCATTTATGACACACGAAGAATTCCATACCCTCTTGTTAGCTCCCCGCTATGTTTGCAAATCTTACCGAACACGCACGAACGTTTTTTCAAAAGCTGTTGCTCGGCTGCAACAATACTTGCCAGATTTCTTGGCGGAACCTAAGAACACGCCATGCCGAAATTATGGATGAGTGTCCGCACATGATATTGTCGCGTTATGAACGCATGGTAGCGCGCCGATATTTGCTTCCGGGTAAAGGCGAAGGGTTCATTTTCCTTGTTGCCAGCATAAGTCTTGTCGCTGTTGCCCTTGGCGTAGCCGCTTTAATAATTGTGATGAGCGTGATGAATGGCTTCCGCGCCGAGTTGTTTGACAAGATCGTTGGGCTGAACGGGCATGCAGTGGTGCAAGGCTATGGCGGTCGCTTGCAGGATTGGCGTCAAATACTGGAGGACGTTAAGAACACGCCCGGCGTTACCGACGCCACGGCGCTTATTGAACAACCTTTACTGACCACTTTCGATGGCCGCGTTGAAGCCATTTTGGCGCGTGGGATGTCAGTCAAGGACATACTCAAAAACGAGACGCTCAAAGGAAAGACCGTAGCAGGCGACCTCAATGCGCTAAGCCCGAACGAAGATAAAGTAGCGATTGGTTCGCGCCTTGCGCAAAATTTAGGTGTTAGAGTTGGTCAAAGTATCACCATCATTAACCCAGCGGGCCGGACAACGCCTTTTGGTACCGTTCCGCGCGAGATTTCATACGAAGTGGCGGCCATTTTTGAGGTTGGCGTTTATGATTATGACAAAGCGTTTGTGATTATGCCCATTGAGCGGGAGCAATTGCTTATGCTGCTGGGCGACGAAATAGGCATGATTGAAATCAAGACCGAAAATCCGGACAAAGTGAATGAAATTCTCGCTCCGCTGCTGCCGAAGCTGGAGAATAAAGGGCTTATCGTCGATTGGAAGAGCATGAATGCCTCGCTGTTCGAGGCATTAGCGGTCGAGCGAGTCGCGATGTTTGTGGTTTTGTCTATCATCGTCCTTGTTGCTGTCTTCAACATATTATCATCCCTGATCATGTTGGTGCGCGCAAAAACCCGAGACATTGCGATATTGCGGACGATGGGGGCATCACGCAAATCACTGCTTCGCATTTTCATGACGGTTGGGTTGCTGATCGGCTCATCTGGCATTGTGCTTGGATTGATACTAGGCGCAATATTTCTGTATTTTAGACAGTCGGTTGTGAACTTTATCCAATTCGTCACTGGGCAGAATTTGTGGGACCCATCCATCCGCTTCCTCACCGAATTGCCCTCCCGGACTGATCCAGTTGAAGTACTCGTGATCTGTGGGCTCGCTTTGCTATTCAGCTTCCTTGCAACCTTGTACCCGGCGCTCAAGGCTGCGAGTACCGACCCTGTTCAGGTGCTGCGCTATGAATAACATATTAGAGCTTGTCGATGTCCGCCGCAAATTTGTGCAAGGCGATGTCACTATAGAAGTCCTGCGCGGTGTAGACCTTGTGATTGGTAAGGGAGAGTTTGTTGCCTTGCTGGGTCCTTCAGGCTCAGGCAAATCGACCATGCTTCAAGCGGTTGGTCTTTTGGAAGGTGGATTTTCTGGTTCCATTAAGCTTGATGGCGAGGAGGTAAGCGCAGCCGGTGTTGATCGTCAGACCGAAATTCGTAAGCAGAAGCTTGGTTTCGTGTATCAATTTCACCATCTGTTGCCGGACTTTGACGCGCTGGAAAATGTGATTTTACCACAATTGATTTCCGATACTGCGCCTGATGTTGCTCTAGAACGAGCGACCTATCTATTGACGCAGCTAGGGCTTGCCGAGCGCCTCCACCATCGGCCGTCAAAGCTATCTGGTGGTGAGCAGCAACGCGTTGCCGTGGCACGGGCGTTGGCGAATCGTCCCAAGCTGGTGCTTGCGGACGAGCCCACTGGAAATTTGGATGAGCACACAGCCGATATTGTGCTCGGCGAATTCATGGCGCTGGTGCGTGAAGAGGGCTCTTCGGCGATCGTGGCAACGCATAATGAGCGGTTGGCAGCCAAAATGGACCGTGTCGTGCGTCTGCAAGAAGGCAGATTGGGCTAAGCAGGGAGAATATCAATGTCGATTTATGATTTCACAGTGAAAATGCCTAGTGGCCAAGCCGAGGCTATGGAAGCCCATAAGGGTAAGGTTGTGTTGGTGGTGAACACCGCATCCAAATGTGGATTTACCCCTCAGTACAAGGGGCTTGAGGCGCTGTATCGCCAGTATAAAGATCAGGGGCTGGAAATTCTGGCTTTCCCCTGCAACCAGTTCGGCGCGCAGGAGCCCGGTGACGCGCAAGAAATTCAGAATTTCTGCTCGCTGACCTATGATGTGTCATTCCCTCTGGCTGCAAAAATCGACGTTAACGGATCGTATGAAGACCCGTTGTGGCATTATCTGAAGCAGCAACAAGCCGGCCTTATGGGGTCACGTGGTATCAAATGGAATTTCACGAAATTCTTGGTCGATCGTACGGGTAATGTTGTTGCCCGCCATGGTCCCCAGGTCAAACCTGAGGCACTGGCCAAGGACATCGAGATACTGCTCGCCGCAGCGGCCTGATTGTCCACAGCTTAGCCCAAAACTGGGTTTGTCGAATCATGGAGGTCATCTAACGTAGCCAGATGGCCTACGTTCCCTTTGTTCCTCTGCGCGTGTATTCCGCTTACACCATATTGGAAGGTGCGATTGAGCCTAAGGCGATTGGCGAGACTGCAAAAAAGCTCGGCTTTCCTGCTATTGCCATTTGTGACCGCAATGGGCTCTATGGCGTGATGCCATTTCAGGACGCGGCAAAATCCTATGGGGTGCAGCCGATCATTGGGGCGTTGCTTGGGGTCCGGCGGCCATCCAGCGACGGTAAATTCACACGCGACTGGTTGCCATTGTTTGCGCAGGATGAGACCGGTTACAATAATCTGTGTCGCTTGGTCTCGATGGCGCATCTTGATCGTCCAGAAGACCTCGACGCGCATGTGACATTGGAGCAGCTTGCGGCGCATAAACACGGCCTTATTGCTCTTACAGGCGGTGCAGAGGGTGCGCTGGCCCGGCTGTTGAGTGAAGGGCAGCATGAAGCGGCATCCAGCTACCTTACGCATCTTCAGGCGCTGTTTTCCGAGCATCTGTATATCGAACTCAGCAGGCGCAACGACGCGGTTGAAGACGCTGCGGAAGACGCGCTCATTGAACTTGCAAATGCCCGCGACATTCCCTTGGCCGCGACCAATCCTGCCTTTTTTGCCGAGCCTGATTTCTTCGACGCGCACGATGCCATGCTGTGCATATCGGACGGCGCCTATATCGAAAGCACGGACCGCCGCCGCAGCAGCCGAGACACTTGGATCAAAACCGGCAAGCAAATGGGCGCGTTGTTCGCCGATGTCCCTGAAGCGTTAGCGAATACGCTCGTTATCGCGCAACGGTGCGCCGCCCTCGCGCCGTACCGAAGCCCCATATTACCAAGCCTTGCGGGTGACCGGGCCGCCGAGGATGCGCAATTGCGCGAGGACGGACGGCTTGGCCTTGAAAAGCGGCTTGAGATTGCAGGGATTACCGACCCCGCGGAACGGCAGCTGTATTTTGATCGGTTGAATTTCGAGGCCGATGTTATTTGCTCCATGGGTTTTCCTGGATATTTTTTGATCGTTGCCGATTTTATCAAATGGGCGAAGGAACAGGATATTGCGGTTGGGCCGGGCCGCGGGTCTGGTGCAGGTTCGCTTGTGGCTTGGGCGCTGACGATTACTGATCTTGACCCGATTAAACTCGGGCTTCTGTTCGAACGCTTTTTGAACCCAGACCGTGTATCGATGCCGGATTTCGATATCGATTTCTGTGAAACGCGGCGTGGCGAGGTTATCCGTTATGTCCAGAAAAAATATGGCTCGCGTCAGGTTGCGCAGATCATCACCTTTGGAAAGTTGAAGGCACGCGCAGTTTTACGAGACACCGGACGCGTTTTGCAAATGAGCTATGGTCAAGTCGACCGACTGTGCAAGCAAGTGCCGAACCTACCCGTTGACCCTTGGGACTTGAAGCGCGCACTGTCCGGCGTGGCGGAACTGCGCGAAGAATATCGCCGCGATGCGCAGGTGAAGCGTCTTTTCGATCTTGCGATGAAGCTTGAAGGTTTACCGCGGCACAGTTCGACGCACGCAGCAGGCGTGGTCATTGGTGACCGGGAATTGTCGGAGCTGGCGCCCTTGTACCGCGACCCACGTTCGGACATGCCCGTCACGCAATTCGACATGAAATATGTCGAAAGTGCTGGCCTGGTTAAATTCGACTTTCTGGGACTGAAGACACTTTCTGTCCTGCAAAAGGGCAGCCAAATGCTCGCCAAATGCGGGGTGGAGATAAACCTCGACTTACTGCCGCATGACGATCCGGCCGTATATGAGCTGTTGCAACGTGGCGACACCGTGGGCGTGTTTCAGCTTGAGTCCGAAGGGATGCGGCGCACACTAGCCGCCGTGAAGCCTACCAATTTTGGTGACATTATCGCGCTCGTGTCTCTCTATCGGCCCGGGCCAATGGACAATATTCCCATGTTCGGCCGCCGCAAAAACGGCGAGGAGAGTATTGAGTATCCGCATCCGTTGTTGGAACCGGTTTTAAACGAGACCTATGGTATTCTCGTCTACCAGGAACAGGTCATGCAAGCCGCCCAGATTCTTGCAGGCTACAGCCTTGCGGAAGCCGATTTGCTTCGCCGTGCGATGGGCAAGAAAATTCAGGCCGAAATGGATGCGCAACGCGAACGTTTTGTCAGCGGTTGCGCCACCCACGCGATCACACCCAACCGCGCGAACGAACTGTTCGATTTAATCGACAAATTTGCTGGCTATGGTTTTAACAAAAGTCACGCCGCAGCATATGCTGTGCTCGCTTATCAAACCGCTTGGTTGAAGACGCATCATCCTGAAGAATTTTATGCTGCATCGATGTGTTTTGACATGCACCAAACCGACAAATTGGCGATTCTTATGGAAGATATGCGACGGCTTGACGTTATTTGTTTGCCGCCCGACATCAATCGAAGCGAGGCCGAGTTTATCGTCGAAACGAACGCACATGGTGAGCATGCCGTGCGCTACGCACTGGGCGGCATTAAAAATGTTGGCGAACGGGCAATGGAGATTTTGGTTGCGGAGCGCGTATCAGCTGGACTGTTCAAAAGCCTTGATGACTTTGCCAACCGCGCGGACCCCAGTCAAATCAACCGCCGCAGTCTTGAAAACCTCGCTTCAGCAGGTGCGTTCGTTGCGTTAGAGCCAAACCGTGCGGCTGCGCATGGAGCTGCAGAAACTCTGTTGGCTGCGGCGCAGTCGGCGCGGGATTCGCGCGAAAGCGGGCAGGGTGGTCTCTTTGGCGAGGACGGATCAGACATGGCTGCGCTTCGGATCGACAGCAGCCTATGTTGGGCTCCTGCCGAGCAAATGAAACAGGAAAAGGACGCGTTCGGCTTCTACTTTTCTGCACATCCTTGCTCGCAATATGACGCGCTTGCCATGAGCCATGGCGCAAGGCCGTATGCTGTTTGGCTCGAAAGCGGTCCAATACCAGAGGGCGTTCGGAGGGCAGCTACTATGTCGGCGCTTATC
>CALGEE010000165.1 GCA_937881525.1 uncultured Sphingomonadales bacterium
CTTGTGCCGGAGCCGGTTTACAAACAGATATATCAACAACATGACCGGCAAAGTTACCGCCCCCGTGATAATGTCCGTTAAGTGGTCCGTGTTGAGAGCCGCAATGCCCTGTGTCATATAGGCTATCAATCCTACCAGATAATATGCAGCGGCAATGACCGACAGCCCCTCCACCAATGTTTGAAGGCGGAACTGGAGCTGCGTTGAGCGCTCCATTGATCGCATCAGCGCAAGGTTCTGCGCTTTGATTCGGCTGTCGATCCGTACATCAAGCGTGTGCATAACGCCTGATATGCGTTCGGCAATATCTCTCAGCCGCTGACGGAACACCGAACAGGTGCGCGATGCGGGCACCAGCCGCCGTTCCGTGAAATCGGTAAGGCTCTGAAAATTAAGTATCGGTTGAACATCAAGCGAGGACAACCGGTCTGCGGCAACTTCTGCATAAGCGGCCGTCGCGCTCAGTCGGAAGCTTGTTGCTGATCGAATAAGTTCCAACTCTGATGAAATGCCCGCAAGGTCGTTCAACAAAACCTCGTCATCTTCATCCGCCAATGCCACACGCCGGGCATGGTCAGACAGGCGATGTTCAAGCTGATCAAGCTGCGGACCATATTGCTGCACCACAGGAAAGCCGAGCAAGGCCAAGTTCCGGTAATTGCCAAGTTCTTGGACGCGCTGGATGATGCGGCCGCGCTCTCCTTCACCTAAATCTCCAGCCGTTATAAGAAGCCGGCCGTAGCCATCGCCATGAATGCTGAAATCTGACCAGAGGCGAATTCCGGAATTGATGTCGCAACACACCATTTCGTCCCTCGAAATTCCGATCGCCGACAAATCCGCTGCAATATTTACGCTATCTGGAACAACCCGGATTTGCGTCGCCCGAACAACGCCGCCCGGCCAGTTCTCAAGCCATTGAATATAATTGTGCCGCACGGGATCCGGAATATCAGTCGGAAAAATAAGCGTTAGAGTGCTGGCTTCGGTATGGCGCTCCCATAAGAAATATATGCCTGAAACCGTGTGCCCGGAACCGTGCCGCGCTGCGAGCGTCCAATCGTCAAAATCGGGTCGTGCGTTTATCAGCCACTGGTCTTCACTGCTGCGTTCGGCGGGTTCGATTAATCGAACCACCTGATAGATTTCACAATTGGCGCGTACCGGCGCAAAACGGCGTAGCCGCATTTCGTCGACAGCCCATCTACGCAGCGGATGTTCAGTAAAGCTCATAGCCGAACAATCGCACATAATTTGTGAAAGTCCATACGCTTAAATAAAGTAGTATTGTGAGAAAAATGAACAGTCCCTGGGTGCGCGACGCGTTGCCGGCTTAGTGTTTTCAATAATGGTCAGCTGGGTCGTAATCGCGCATCGGCTGCGGGCATTCAGATGCGCCTGACGCCACAGCAAAGCGTACCCGCAATAAGCCGGTATAGCTTTCAAAACTCCCTGCGAAAAAGTAGAGGTGTGCGCAGCCAACAGACAATGGTCTCTGCCTGAGATTCCCTGTTATTAGAGAATTAGCAGGGGAAATAACATTTTTCGAGGTCGATTAAGAGATTTTTGTCTCATGGAACCCGCAGTATGCCTGCGCTTTTCGACCGAATTCCCTAAAAAATAACAGGGAATTTAAATCTCAATAACAGGGAAGTGCTGCGTTGATAACAGCGAAGGTATTTGCCGATAACAGAGAGATGGCAAATACCCATGTGACCAAGGCGATAGCAAAATTGCCCTGCCCGCTACTCCCGAACGGTCAACTTAACAACCTACAAGTTGGCAACGGCTGCAATTTGGCCGCGAGCGGTCCGACGGCTTTGCGCCCAGTTGCGGAAATTGTCCCGATTTTGATATGAAATGTCGGCTTTATAGGCGAGTTTACCAGCCGGTTCGAAGGCTGCGCCAAAATCAGCAGCTGATGTGCCGTTCACGACCCTCGTTCCAGCCTTCATGATATCCGAGCTGCGCCGCGCGTTCGAGATCAACTTCCTGCTTCTACTGCCCTTCCTTATCATCGATCTGGCGGTGTCTGCCGTGTTGATGGCGATGGGCATGATGATGTTGCCGCCGACGACAATATCGCTACCTATGAAAATCATTTTTTGTCTTGGCCGATGGCTGGTCGCTGGTTGCAGGATCGCTGGTCCGAGGCTTTCAGCAGTAAGCAGCAGTCAGGCGAACGCTATCATGCGCCTGGACATGGCGCGTGGGCCCTCAGGCCCCAAGATTGCTCCACTCAGCAGGTGCTATCGCCGCGGCTGCTTGCATAAGATCGCGATAAACGTTGCCGTTTAGGCGCCGCGCACAAGGGTGCTGCGCGTCAGCCGATAGACCAAACCAGCCAAGCCATTATAGCTTGCGCGGTGGTACACGGAATCGGGCGCCAGTTGTGCCGTCAGGCGGCGGTGGGCTTCCCCTAGCGCGTGATAGGGCACGCTTGGCAGCAAATGGTGCAGCGCGTGATAGCGCAGCCCTACGGGCGCCCAAATTGACGCAAGCAGGCCCGGAGGCGGCACGTTGACGCTATCAAGGAACTGGGCAGTGACGCTTAAGGGCTCGCCGTCATTCTCCCACAAATGCGCTACCAGCGTGCGGACCTGGTTGAGCACCGCGACGCTCGAAACGATCAGGAGGAAAATCAGGAACGCGTTCATGGGAATAAATCCAGTAAACACGCCGGCAAGCAGGGCAATCGACCAGATGCTCGCTGCGGTTTCCTGCATTATCCAATTGCGATGTGCTTCGCCTTCGGCTGCGCGGCGGCGGAAAGCGGGATTGATCGCAAGACCCGAATAGCGCTCAACAACAATCTTGCGAAGTGGTGGGATGAGAAGCGAAAGCGGCGCGAGCACGGCGTTGCGGAACAACAAGGCAAATGGCGCGAACAGCGAAGCAATAATGAACAACGGCAACGTCCAAGGCTTCATCAAGGCAAGCGGCAGATATTCAGGATCCTGATCGGTGCCGTAACGTGTGCGTGCATGGTGGAGATTATGGATGCCTTCATACATAAAGGACGGCACCAACAGCGGTACGCCTATCACCGCGTTGAACCCCAAGCGGAAGCCGGGAAGCGCGGAATGCTTTACATGGGTTACTTCATGAATGAAGCCGCCGGCGCGATAGAGCGCGAGCACCGCCACCAAAGCGGCAGCACATTGAAGCCAAATGTTTCCAGAGATGATGGCCCCGAATAGTCCGACATAGCCCAAGAAAGCCGATGCCAAAAAGTCGGACCAAAAGATCCGCGGGTTGGGCGTGCTAAGGTCGCGGGTCAGTTCAGTGACCGCGCGTAGCATAGCTTTATCGTCTGGAACGCGTTTAAGCGCTGCCGCGCGGTCGGCGACGTCAATGCCCGGCAATGCATCCTGCACTGGCGTGAATAACATGTCACTCATGCGCGATTCGATGTGTCCAATTTTGGTCATGCGCCAGCATATAGTCGAGACTCGTGGCGATAAAATGGCAAAGTGGGCAAATTGTGGCGCGTTTGTATCGCTTACACTAATCGGTTTTCTGCCAGCGGCGCGTCTTTGCTTCAATTCTGCGCAACGCGCTTGCTATCCTTGCGGACTTGTCAGTTGCGCGCGGTCCGCTAAACCAGCGCATATGTTAGGCGTTTGCTATTATCCTGAACATTGGCCGGAAGATTACTGGCCGCGCGATGCGCAGCGTATGCGCGACTTGGGCTTGACCTATGTCCGCATAGGCGAATTTGCATGGGGACGGATCGAAAAAAGCACAGGGGTCTATGATTGGGCGTGGATGGATCGCGCGATTGAAACCTTGGCTGCGGCAGGCTTGAAACTGGTGTTGGGCACGCCGACCGCAACGCCGCCTAAATGGCTGTGCGACAAATATCCGGACATTCTACCTGTCGATATTCACACCGGTCAGGTTCGTGGGTTTGGGTCGCGGCGACATTATGATTTTTCGAGCGAGACCTATCTCGCGCAAGCCGAACGGATCACCGAAGCCATGGCGGCACGTTATGGCAGCCACGCCGATGTTGTCGGTTGGCAAACCGACAATGAGCTATGTTGTCACGACACAAGCATGAGCGCGTCGCCAGCAGCCCTGAAAAAATTTCGCGCCTATTGCGCGCGACGTTATGGGTCGATTGACGCGCTGAATACCGCGTGGGGCAATGTTTTCTGGTCCATGGAATATGACAATTTCGACCAGATTGAACTGCCATTTTTTACTGTGTGCGAAACCAATCCAGCGCATCGTTTGGCCTATCGCCGGTGTGTGTCGGAACAAATTGTGCATTTTCACGATGTTATGATTGCCGCCATTCGGCGCCATGCCGCGCCCGACCAATGGGTGACGCACAACATCATTCCGCCGGCAACAACGGGTGTCGATAATTCGGCTTTAACGCAGGCGCTCGATTTTGTGAGCTATGACAATTACCCGCTCGGCTTTTCTGACCAATTGATGGCACAGGCGCCGGCGGACGAGTGGAAGCCGTTTATGCGTACGGGGCATCCCGATCTTGCTGCGCTAAACTTTGATTCCGTGCGCGGCATGTCCAAAAGCGCCTGGTGGGTAATGGAGCAGCAGCCGGGTCCTGTGAACTGGGCGCCACATAATCCGCGGCCGGCGCCCGGCATGGTCCGCCATTGGGCGCTGCAGGCCTTTGCCCATGGCGCGGCCTGTGTGGTCTATTTCCGCTGGCGGCAAGTGCCGTTTGCGCAAGAACAAATGCATGCAGGGTTATTGCGGACGGACGATATGCCCGCTGCGGGATGGGCAGAGGTCGCGCAGGTTGCAGCGGAGATTGACATGCTAGGTGACCTGTCGGTGGTAGCACCCAAGGCATCTGTGGCGATCCTCATCGACCCTGTGTCGGGCTGGGTGGACGATATTGAGCGCCAAGGCGCGGGCTATCATTATGATGCGGTCGTGTTCCAATACTATTGTGCCTTGCGCGGGCTTGGCGTTGATGTGGACTTTGTTTCGGCAGGTGCAGCGGAGCTCGAGGGGTACCGGCTGATCATTATGCCGTCGCTGGCAGTGGTTGGCGACACAATGTTTGATGTGCTGATGGCGAGTGATGGGCTGTTGCTATTCGGCCCGCGCTCCGGCGCTAAGACAGAGGAATTTTCAATCAGCGCGGGCCTGCCGCCCGGTCGGCTGCGCGCATTTATACCGATCAAAGTGACGTCTGTGGAAACGTTGCGCCCCGACTGCAGCGGGACCATTTCCTACAAAGGCGAAATCCACGAAAGTGGCGGTTGGCGCGAAACGATTGAGGTTGGCGACGCACAGGTCATCGCGACGTACGAGGACGGCGCGCCTGCGGCGATCCGGTCGGGGCGAAGCCTGTATCTCGCGACCTTGACCGATGATGCGTGTGTTAAAAACATGCTGGCTGATTTGTGCGCGGAGGCGGGGATTGCGATAATGCCCCTGCCGCCGACGTTGCGCTTGCGCCGCCGCAGTGACCTCACCTTTGCCTTCAACCTCGCCGACACGCCGGCGAAAGCGCCCGCACCAGACGGTGCCCAGTTCGTCATCGGCGGCGCAGACATCGCACCGTTTGGCGTTTCTGTCTGGCGTTAGCGTTCTTTGGTCGCGCTAAATTTCAGGTCAGGATGCTTTTCCTGCTGATAGCTGACATCCCATGATGACCGCGCCATGAAAACGGGGTGCCCATCGCGATCCTTCGCCGTGTTCCCGCCGTTAAAAGATATGAATTGGGCCAATGCGCTCTCTGCACCAATCAACCAGCGCGCCGTATCGTAGGGCGCAGCTTCCAAGAAAGCGTCAACCTTATATTCCGCCTCAAGCCGCGAAATAAGCACATCGAGCTGCAACTGCCCGACCACGCCAATGATCCAGTTGGAACCGATTTCAGGATAGAATACCTGAATCACGCCCTCTTCGCTCAAGTCATCTAGCGCCTTGCGCAATTGCTTGGTTTTGGTTGGATCGCGCAGCACAACGCGGCGCAAGATTTCCGGCGCGAAATTAGGCAGACCCGTAAAGCGCACATCGTTGCGTTCGGACAAAGTGTCACCAACGCGCAACGTGCCATGGTTGGGAATGCCAATGATATCACCGGGTTCGGCGCTGTCGGCAATTTCGCGGTCTTGCGCAAAAAACAAGATTGGGGAATGGATTGCAACTGGCTTTCCAAGCCCTGAGGGTGTCAGCTTCATGCCGCGCTTGAATGTGCCGGAGCACAAACGCATGAACGCAATGCGGTCGCGATGTTGCGGGTCCATATTGGCCTGTACTTTGAAAATGAAGCCAGTGACTTCCTTTTCCGACGGATCAATATCGCCTTTCGAACTTGGCTGCGGACGGGGTGACGGGGCGTAGGCCGCAATGGCATTGATCAGCTCAATCACGCCGAATTCCTTCAAAGCGGAGCCGAAATACACAGGTGTCAGGTCGCCATTTTGGAACGCGGTCAGGTCAAAGTCGGAATAGCCGGCCTGGGCAAGTTCGGCCTCTTCACGCAGCCGGGCAACACCCGCTGGTGTCAAAACTTGCTCGAGGGTTTCCGCGTTCAGGCCCGAATGATCGCTGGTCTTGCCTTCGAAAGCCTTGCTGTCGCCGGACGGCTGGCTCAGACGGCCGCTGTTGAAATCATAAAGGCCTTCAAACTGGCCGCCCATGCCGACGGGCCAATTCATCGGGCACACATCAAGGGCGAGCGCGTCGGCGACTTCGTCTATGGTTTCAAATGCCGGACGGCCCTCACGGTCCACCTTGTTGACAAAGGTTATGATCGGAACGCTGCGCAGGCGGCAAACTTCGAACAGTTTGCGGGTCTGCGGTTCGATGCCCTTCGCAGCGTCGATGACCATGATGGCCGAATCGACAGCGGTCAGTGTCCGGTAGGTGTCTTCCGAAAAATCCTCATGCCCCGGCGTATCGAGCAGATTGAAGACGATATCGTCTTTCTGGAACGTCATCACTGACGAGGTAACCGAAATACCGCGCTGTTGTTCGATCTTCATCCAGTCCGAACGCGCGCGCCGCGCTTGGCCGCGTGCCTTGACTTGGCCAGCCAAGTGGATCGCGCCGCCTTGCAGCAGCAGTTTTTCCGTCAACGTGGTCTTACCAGCGTCAGGGTGGGAAATAATGGCAAAGGTCCGGCGGTTCAGCGTCATGCCCCGCGGCTTAGGGACGATTGATTATCGCTTCAACCCGTTTGTCAGCAGGTCAGCAGCAATCACCCAGCCTTTTTATCCGCGAAGCACGGCACCCAGTTTTGTGGCAGCCGCGAGCACCTTGTCTGAGATGGCTTTAAGATCGTCATCGCTGTAGCTTTTGTCGGACGGTTGCAGCGTAACTTCAACTGCCAAGCTGACTTGGCCCTCAGGAACGCCTTGACCGACGAAACGGTCGAATAGCCGCACCGCGACGATGTTGTCCTTGTCACAACCCTTGATGGACCGAACAAGGTCATTGGCGGGGGTGTCTACTGCGACCAGAAACGCAAAGTCGCGCGTCACCGCTTGCAATGCAGGCGGGGTAAATGCCGGACGCATAAACCCTGCAGCTTTTTTGAGCGGTATGGCGTCCAGAAAGATTTCAGCCGCAACGATATTGCCATCAAGGTCGGATGCCTTCGCGGTTGCTGGATGCAATGTGCCAAAGGCCGCCAATATGTTTTTTGGCCCCATGCGCAATGTCGCGGACTGACCGGGGTGATAATGCGCGCCTGCATCGTCCATCACCAGCAAACCGTCGGTGGCCACGCCAGCGGCCTTCAGCAGCGCTATCGCCTCTGCCTTTGCATCGAACGCGTCAAAACGTGCCTCTTTGCCCGATGCCCAGTTCCGTGCCGAACGCTCGCCTGCCAGAACGATGCCAGCCGTGACGCGCTCGTCGCTCATGCCATCGGTGCCTACAAAGTAGCGCCGCCCGATCTCGAACAGTCGCACGCATGATGCGCCGCGGTCCATATTGCGTTGTGCAGCCGACAGCAGCCCAGGCAACAATGAAGGCCGCATTACCTTCATGTCCTCGGATATGGGATTTGCAAGGCTCCAGTCACCGCCACCAAAGGCGTCCGCTGCCTTTTGCGGTAGGAACGACCAATTGATGGCCTCGTTCAACCCACGGGCAGCAGCAGCGCGGCGTACTTTGCGCTCCAACGACTGTGCAGGCGTCGCGGTTGGTATGGCCACGCCATCTGCGCGCGGAAGCGGCACGGACACGACATTGTCGAGGCCAACCATGCGGACAACTTCTTCCACAATATCGGCTGGGCCGCAGACGTCACGGCGCCATGATGGGACACCGACACTCCAGTCGGAGGTCACGGAAAAGCCAAGCCTTTCGAGGATGTTGCGCTGTTCGTCCTGTGGCACGTCAATGCCGCCAAGGCGTCGGCAATAATCGGTATCATATGAAATGTTGCGCAGCGCAACTGGCGCTTGACCGGACCGCGCGATGGCGCCTGCGGTTCCGCCAGCATGGTCCAGGACCAACTTGGTCGCAATCGCCAGCCCGTCATCCAAAAAGGCAGGATCGACGCCGCGTTCAAAACGCTGACGCGCGTCGCTGGTCAATGCAAGCTTCTGGCCAGTGCGTGCGATATGCTCTGGGTCGAAAAATGCGCACTCGATGAGGACGTCGGTCGTTCCTTCGGACACACCGCTATGTTCGCCGCCCATGATGCCGCCAATGTCATGCACCATTGCGTCGTCGGCAATCACGGTCATGCTTGCGTCAAGCGTGTAGGTTTTGCCGTTGAGCGCGACCATTTGCTCGCCGTCGACGGCCTTGCGGGCAACAAGCGCGCCTGTCAGCTTATCGCGGTCATAGACGTGCAGCGGACGGCCAAGATCAATAGATACAAAGTTCGTGATATCGACGAGCAATGAAATCGGTTTCTGGCCAATAGCCTTTAACTTACTGCGCATCCATTCGGGGGAATCACCATTGTGCACGCCAGAGACTGATTGCGCGTAAAAAGCCGGACATCCGGCCGCATCGTCGGTGCGGACGATGGGTGCAGCATCGCTGCCCTCTAAGGGCACGGACAGGTCGATGTTGTAGACCTCGCCAAGCGGGCGTAGCGTCCCTAGACCTGCCGCCGCTAAATCGCGGGCAATCCCGCGCACGCCCATGCAATCCTGACGGTTGGGTGTAATGCTGACATCGATAACAGGGTCATCAAGGCCAGCCCAATCGGCATAGACTTGCCCAACGGGCGCATCTTCCGAAAGCTCGATTATTCCATCATGGTCATCGCCAAGCTCTAGCTCTGCAATCGAGCACATCATGCCATTGGATTCGACGCCCCGGATCGCAGCAACCTTCAACACCATGCCGTTGGCGGGGACAACAGCGCCTGCTGGGCCAAAAACGCCAAGCATCCCTGCGCGGGCGTTCGGTGCGCCGCAGACGACCTGAAGCGGCTCTCCGCCTGCATCGACAGACAAGACTTGCAACTTGTCCGCTTGCGGATGCGGGGCAGCGCTCAACACCTTCGCAATGCGGAAGGCGGACAATGCCTCGGCCGAGTTTTCGATGCCCTCGACTTCCAACCCAATGCGGTTCAGGCAGTCAGCAATGGCATGAATGTCCGCGTTGGTATCCAGATGCTCTTTGAACCATGATAAAGAGAATTTCATGCGCCTACGCCTCCGCTTAGCGTCGGAACATCGAGCGCATTGAACCCATAATGTTGAAGCCAGCGGTTATCGCCGTCAAAGAACGCGCGTAAATCATCCATACCATATTTCAGCATCGCCAGACGATCAACGCCGGTTCCAAAGGCAAAGCCCTGCCAAACATCTGGATCAAGCCCGCAGGCTTCGATAACCTTGCGGTGCACCATCCCAGATCCAAGCACTTCCATCCAGCCTTCAGCGCCGCCGATGACGCGTTTGCCGTTGACGACCGAGTAGCCGACATCAACCTCGACGGAAGGCTCCGTAAACGGAAAATAGCTTGGGCGCAGGCGCAGGGCTACGTCTTCACGTTCGAAATACGCCTTTAAAAATGTCTCAAGCGTCCATTTCAGATGTCCCAGATGAATGCCCTTGTCGATGACAAGCCCCTCAATCTGATGGAACATCGGGGTGTGCGTCGCATCGCTGTCGCTGCGATACACACGGCCCGGCGCGATAATACGAATGGGTGGTTCTTGCGACGTCATGGTGCGGATTTGGACAGGTGATGTGTGCGTGCGCAGAACCATTTTTTGGCCATCGCGTGCCATGTCGTCAGGGAAATAAAATGTATCATGCATGGCGCGTGCCGGATGCGTCTCCGGGATATTGAGCGCAGTGAAATTATGCCAGTCGTCTTCAATTTCCGGCCCTTCGGCCACAGCAAAGCCCATATCGGCAAAAATTTCGGCCAACTCGTCCATCACCTGGCTGACCGGGTGAATGGTTCCGCGTGGTGCTTCTGGCGCCGGCAGCGTCATATCGACGCGCTCGCTGGCAAGGCGGTGGTTTAGGTCGGCGGTTTCGAGGTCAGCCTTTTTGCCTGCAAGCGCCGATGTGATGCTTTCACGCAAACCGTTGATGATGGGGCCTTGGGTTTGTCGCTCTTCGGGCGACATGCTGCCCATGGTCTTCAGCAGCGCGGAAACGCTGCCCTGCTTGCCAAGTGCTGCGATCCTCACGGCCTCCAACGAATCTAGCGTGTCCGCGGAATTAATGGCGCCCATCAGGTCGGTTTGGAGTGTCGCAATATCTGTCATCATAGTCTGCCTGAATAAGCAAAAGGGCGCGAACGGCAAGTGCCGTCCACGCCCTTTTGCGCATTTATCGAAATGACAGGCTTAAGCTGCCTTAGACAGCGCCGCTTTCGACTGCGCAATGATGGTGCTAAACAATGCCGCTTCGTGCATCGCAAGGTCTGCAAGCACTTTCCGGTCGAGTTCAACGCCAGCGAGTTTCAGGCCGTGCATGAACACGCCGTAGGTCATGCCTTCGGCGCGCACTGCGGCGTTGATACGCTGGATCCACAATGCGCGGAAGTTGCGCTTGTTTACCTTACGGTCGCGATATGCATATTGGCCGGCCTTTTCGACAGCCTGACGTGCAACACGGATCGTATTTTTGCGACGGCCATAATAGCCCTTCGCCTGCTCTAAAATTCTTTTATGTTTGGCTTTGGTGGTAACACCACGTTTGACGCGTGCCATAATCTATATCCTTTTCTTAAAAACGTACGCGCAGTCTTAAAGACCGTAAGGCGCCCATTTCTTAATTGTCTTGGCATCAGGATCAGAGATCACCCTGGTGCCGCGGTTTTGGCGGATATACTTGGCATTATGGCTGCTCAAACGGTGCCGTTTTCCAACGACGCCATGTTTGATTTTGCCGGTTGCAGTGATTTTGAAGCGTTTCTTCACACCGCTCTTGGTCTTGAGCTTGGGCATTTTGGTCTCCTTTGTTGAGTCCGTGTCAAGCCGACATGGCAGCCCTATTGGCCAGCCTGCTTATTAGGAAAGCGGGCGCCTAGCGGGATTCGCGGTTGAATGCAAGCCTATTGGCCATTTGGCGGCGCTGGAACCTGCAATAGCTGAAGCAGTTGCCCGACATGTTGCGCACGCGTGCGATTGGCTGCGCTGCTGACCGCGCGCGGCATCGCAAGATACTGGCCGGGTGACATGCCCATGAATGTTTGGAATTCGCGGTTAAAATGGGCCTGGTCAAAATAGTGCCCGTCCAATGCGCCTGACCAGTTGAGATCAGGATGCTCCATGACATTGGCCAATGTGCGCAAAAAGCGTTGGCGGCGCAGCAGAAGCTTAGGCAGGAAGCCGAATATCCGGCGCGATAGCCGCTCAAGCCGCTGCGTTGGAATCCCAGTCGCCCGCGCCAGATCAGCTACATTGCTAATATCCGGATCGCCAATCGCGTGGTGCATTGCGATAATATCCGCTTCCAGTGGGTCTGTATGGCCTAAGGCGTTCAATAGGATATGATCACATAAGGCTGCAATCTGCTCTGGATCGCTCAGGCCTTTTATGTCGCGCCGTAATTGCGCGATTTGCGCGAACTCAGGGGCGGCATCGACGGCACTTACCTTGTCCGCCCAGCGATCCGCTGGGCAACCAATCATGCGATACCAACCCAAAGGCAAAAGGCCAAAGCCAACAACAACTACATTGCGAAAGCGCAGTAGCGCGGCCCTTCCCGTGGGGCCAGTGATGCTATCGGCTGGAATATCAAGCGGAGCCAAACCAACGGTGTTTCCTGTCGCCTTGCCCTGCAACGTAAAGCGGACGGTTGCCCACTCTGGATACAGGCAATCTTCCTGTTCGGTTTTATCGGGGCCGGTATTCAGGAAATAATAAGCGGAAATATAGCGCCGAAGCGGCTGCGCTGGTAATATGAAACGCGCCGGACTTTTGTCCGTCAATGCTGGCATGCCAGTCCCTCAAGCACATCATCTAGACGCGCTGGGTCGCCGATCGCGATAACATGTCCATCTGAACCAGCGTGAAGCGGTTCCCCTGACCAATCGCTCATCATCCCCCCTGCTCCCGTCACAACGGGAATTAAAGCAGCAAAATCATATAGCTTCAAGCCTGCTTCGACAACGACATCGATATGCCCGCTGGCCAGCAGTGCGTAATTGTAACAGTCGCCACCGAACAGCATTCTCTTATGCGCCGTTCTGGCGGCCAACTCCATGAAATGGTCGCCATCATGCTGCGTGAAATATTGCGGACCAGACGTTGCTAGCGCCGCATCAGCCAGCGCACTGCAGGCGCGTGTTTGCACCGACGCGCCGTTTAATGTTGTCGGGTATCCCGCCGCGCCGACCCAGCGTTCACCATTGATGCACTGGTCAATAATACCGAGCACTGGCCAGTTATCTTCAAGCAGGGCAATCAAAGTCCCGAATATCGGCCGTCCTGCCATGAAGCTGATGGTGCCGTCGATGGGGTCGACGACCCAGCGGCGACCCGACGTACCGGTTTTCTCGCCAAATTCTTCGCCAATGATGGCGTCACGCGGGCATTCGGCGTCGAGTATCCGCCGGATCGCGCTTTCGGCGGCCCGGTCAGCCTCCGTAACAGGCGAGGCGTCGGCCTTTGATTCATGGGTAAAGGCCGACCGGAAAAATGGCCGAATTGCTTGCCCTGCCGCGTCCGCCAGGCGGTTGGCTAGGAGGATGTCGGCTGGCGTCATCAGTCGAACAGGGAGCTAACGGAGCTTTCGTCTGCGATCCGCTTAATCGCCTCTCCCAACAATGGTGCAATGGGAAGCTGGCGAATTTTTGCGCTCGCATTGGTCGCTTCGGAGGCGATGATCGAATCCGTGATGACCAGCTTACGCAAAGACGATGCGTTGACGCGGTTGACCGCTTCGCCGGACAAAACGCCATGCGTAATATAGGCAACAACGTCAGATGCGCCTGCGGCTTTCAACGCGTCAGCCGCGTTGCACAAAGTGCCTGCGCTGTCGGCGATATCATCGATCAGGATGCAGAAGCGGTCTTTCACGTCGCCGATTATGTTCATCACTTCTGACACGCCCGCCTTTTCGCGGCGTTTGTCGACGATGGCCAGTGGCGCGTCATCAAGACGCTTGGCTAGCGCGCGTGCACGGACAACGCCGCCAACGTCAGGCGAAACAACGGTAAAATTCTTGGCACCATGGCGCTCCAATATGTCGGCGCTCATGACGGGCGCGCCATATAGATTGTCGGTTGGAATATCGAAAAAGCCTTGGATCTGGCCGGCGTGCAAATCAACGGTCAACACCCGGTCAGCACCAGCCTCGGTAATGAGATTGGCAACCAATTTCGCGGAGATAGGCGTGCGCGGCCCAGGTTTACGGTCTTGGCGCGCATAGCCGAAATAGGGCAGAACGGCAGTGATGCGCTTGGCCGAGGCGCGGCGCAGCGCGTCAATCATGATGAGCAATTCCATCAAATTGTCGTTGGCGGGATGACTGGTCGATTGAATGACAAACATGTCTTCGCCACGGACATTCTCGTGGATTTCGACAAAAATTTCATTGTCGGCAAACCGCCGGACGCTGGCATTGGTCAGCGGCAAGTTCATGTAATCGGCAATACTCTGTGCGAGCGGCAGGTTGCTGTTGCCTGTCAACAATTTCATGTCTGTGTCCTCGACCTTTGGCTCAAACAAGCCCATCCCCAAATTCTCCAGCCGCTCTAGCGAGGTGCGGCTGGCCTGACAATCCGCTTGCTCCGCTAGTTTGTGGACAATAAGGGTGGGGACATGACAAATCAGCTTAATATTGCGATGGTGCAGCTTAATCAGCGCGTCGGTGACCTTGCGGGTAATGCCGCGGCGATGCTCGACTGGCGGGCAAAGGCGGTTGACGCTGATCTCGTTGTTTTTCCGGAACAGCAGTTGATTGGCTACCCGGCCGAAGATCTGGTGCTGAAACCGGCCTTTGTTGCGCGTGCTGCAGAACAGCTGGCGAAGCTTGCCGCGGCGACTGCCGACGGCGGACCAGCGATGCTTGTCGGGTCAATCTTTTGGGACAATGGGGCGTTGTATAATGGCATCGCTTTGCTCGACGGCGGGCGGATTGTTGCAGTGCGTTATAAGCATGAGCTACCCAATTACGGCACCTTTGATGAAAAACGAATTTTTACAGCTGGCCCATTGCCGGAGCCTATCGTGTTTCGCGGCGTTCCAATTGGCGTGCCAATCTGCGAGGATGGCTGGCGGGCACCGGTTAGCCTGCATCTTAAAGAGCGCGGCGCACAGCTGCTGATTTCGACCAATGGAAGCCCGTATGAAATCGACAAGGATGACCAAAGGCTAGGAGAAGTATTTGCTGCGCGTGTGCGCGAAACGGGTTTGCCGTTGATGTTCCTGAACCGCGTCGGGGGACAGGATGAACTGGTCTTTGACGGTTGCTCTTTCGTGCTGAACGCCGACGGCGCCGTCGCGCACCGCCTGCCTGATTGGGAGGAGCATTGGAGCATGACGCATTGGTCCCGCAGTGAAAGCGGATGGGCCTGTGCAGATGGCCCGAAGGCGTTGTGGGAGGCGCATCCAGCCGATATTTATAGCGCTATGGTTGTTGGCCTGCGGGACTATGTCGACACCAACCGCTTTCCTGGCGTGGTACTTGGCATGTCGGGTGGCATAGACAGCGCGTTGTGCGCCGCGATTGCAGCCGATGCGCTTGGGCCGGACCGCGTATGGTGCGTGATGTTGCCCAGCCGCTACACCAGCCAATCAAGCCTTGATGACGCAGCCGAATGCGCCGCGATGATTGGGTGCAAAATCGACACTATTCCTATTTCGCCAGCGGTCGAGGCATTTGGCGAAATGCTGTCGGACAGTTTTGCCGGCCGCGATGCCGATATTAGTGAGGAAAACATCCAGTCGCGTGTCCGTGGGCTTACGCTGATGGCGTTGTCCAACAAATTTGGGCACATGCTGCTAACAACCGGCAACAAGAGCGAGATGAGCGTTGGTTATGCCACGATCTATGGTGACATGGCTGGCGGATATAATCCGTTAAAGGACGCGTATAAAATGACTGTCTTTGCCATTTCCGAATGGCGAAATAGCCACAAGCCCCGCATTGGCCTTGGGCGTGATGGGCCAGTGATCCCGGAAAACATCATCACCAAGCCTCCAAGTGCGGAATTGCGGCCAGACCAGAAAGATAGCGATTCGCTGCCCGATTATCCCATTCTTGATAAGATGCTGCATGTATTGGTGGAGGGCGAGTTGTCCGTGGATGAGGTTGTCGCGCTTGGCTTTGACCGAGACGCGGTCACGCGGATCGAACGTTTGCTATATCTCGCTGAGTATAAACGGCGGCAGGCACCGCCGGGCGTAAAGCTTGGGACGCGCAATTTTGGCCGCGATCGGCGTTACCCGATCACTAATGCCTTTCTTAGCGGTAGATAATCTGCGCCTTTTGTAAGTGGACACTGGAAATCGCGCAGCGTGGGCCTTATTGGAATGCCATGTCGTTTTTAAAAGATGTATCGTTACGCAACGCAGGCAGCGACCTTGTGGGGTTTCTGCGCACGTCGGGTCGTCACAGCCCGTGGCTGTTTTTGGCGGCCTGTGTGCCGACGGCGATCATCATTTACACAGTTTATCTCGATACCATCGAGAAGGCTACGCCACCGCCGCGCGAAATCATTTATATTGAAAGCTGGCCCGCCACGCGCTCGCTTGAAGAAAGCAAGGCCGCAATTGCCGAGCGGCAGAAGCTGAAAGACGAAATGCGCGCCCGTGAAAAAGAGGCATATAAGGCATTTGGACGGGCCGTCGGGATGGACGTCGACAAGATAGATCGTGAAGCACAACGCGCCCAGGAGGCGACGAAAGCCGCTGCGCCTCCGGCTACTGCAGGGGTAAGGCAATAACGATCGCCAGTGACCTTCGGTTCATGGCGGCAGCTTTGTCGCTCGCTGAACGCGGTGTTGGGCGAACCGGTCAAAACCCGTCTGTAGGTTGTATTATCGTGAAAGACGACCGGGTCATTGGGCGCGGCTGGACGCAGCCCGGTGGCCGCCCACATGCTGAAGCTATGGCGCTTGCACAAGCGGGCGAAGCGGCGTGCGGCAGCACAATCTACGTCACGCTGGAACCCTGCGCACATATGTCACAACGCGGCCCGGCTTGTGCTCAATTATTGACCGAAGCGGAGCCGGCGAGAGTTGTCATTGCATTGCAGGACCCTGATGCACGCACGGCCTGTGCAGGCATGGAGGCACTCAAAGCTGCGGGCATCAAGGTCACCACTGACGTCATGGCATCCCAAGCGCGGCAGAGCTTGGCGGGTTTCAAAAGTCGGATAGATCACGGCCGCCCTTTTGTAACTTTGAAGATCGCAAGTTCGCTCGATGGTCAAATCGCGATGGCAGATGGCAGCAGCCGGTGGATCACTGGCGAGGTTGCGCGCGCCCATAGCCATTTGGAGCGTGCCCGCACCGACGCAATTTTGGTCGGTGCAGGGACCGTGCGCGCCGATGCACCGCAATTGAACGTCCGCCTCGCAGGGCTGGGTGCATGCCAACCCCGCAGGATCATGCTTGGTAGCACCGACGCGCCGCACGGTTGGGAGGTTATTCGCAGGCCGCAGGATATTGCTGAGTTGGGCTGCAACAGTTTGCTGGTTGAAGGCGGCGCTGCGACAGCGACAGCTTTCTTGCGTGACGGCCTCGTCGACAGGCTCATGTTATATCGCGCGCCGATATTGCTGGGCGCTGGCAAGGCATGCTTGAACGATATAGGGTTAACCCAACTTCAGGATGCCCATGGCAGATGGCAGCTTTCAGATGCCCGCAGTCTTGGCAAAGACCGTCTCGAAGTCTACGAAAAAGCGAATTAGGAAAAGGGTGCAGCAGTTATGTTTACAGGTATCATCACGGACGTCGGCAGCATTCGGACATCCGAACAGCGCGGTGACCTGCGTCTCGTCATATCCTGCACCTATGATATGGATAATGTTGCCATTGGGGCCTCGATTGCCTGTTCGGGTGTATGCCTGACCGTCGTTGATAAAGGTGATGGATGGTTCGCGATTGACGCATCGGCAGAAACCGTTTTGCGCACAGCCGCTGGCATGTGGGATCAAGGCACCCGACTGAACCTCGAACGCGCCTTAAAAGTCGGCGATGAACTGGGCGGCCATATTGTTACCGGACATGTCGATGGCGTGGGGCAAATCGTCGCCAGCGAAACTATTGGGGACAGTTGGAAGGTGACAGTCGCGGCGCCATCGGGCCTTGCGGCTTATATCGCAGCAAAGGGTTCGATTACCGTCGACGGCGTATCGCTGACTGTCAATGACATTATAGATCAAGCGGATGGCTCAGCGCATTTCATGCTGAATATCATTCCGCACACGGCGCAGATGACGACATTGGATACGCTCGATGTCGGACGGCACGTCAATTTGGAAATTGACGTGCTTGCCCGCTATCTCAAACGGATGGAAGATATCCGCGCGCGTTAAAAGGGTGACCAGCGCTGCTTTTTGGAAAAGCGCATATACCCAACATTCACACCAAGCCGCAGCCCGGCACCGACCCGGATCGGGATTAGGACGACATCACCGCGCCGCATATGGGCCACGTTGAAACCCCCGCCGGCATAGGCAGCGCCTTCGGCCGCGCCGAAGTTGTTATATATGTCTTCGGTGTCGTATAAGTTATACACCAGAATGAATGCGCTACCGCTATTGGCACCCGCGTCCATACCAAGAGATGGGCCCGTCCAGTAGACCGGCTTTTCGCCCTCCACCCGGTGGTTCAAAGTGCCTGAGCCGTAGCGTAGGCCGAGGACAAACGACAAGCCACTCTCGCGTCCGACTATATACCCATTGGGGCGACCCTGCTTCTTCAGGATATCCTCAATAAGCTTACCAAGGCCCTGTGCGCCTTTGCCAAATACGCTTTCGGCAGCGCCAATCAGGTCATCTTTCTGATATGTACCCTCTGCCGGTATTGCCAAAGGTGCGGATGCGTCAGCTGTCGGGGCGCTGGTAACATCTGAAGCCACAGGTTCTGTCGGCACGCCGTCTTGCATGACGGCTTCGCCATTACCCGCTGATGCAGAATTATTGGCAGGGGCGGACGAAGATCCTAAATCGGCGTCAATTGCCTCATTCGGGTCCACGGAGTTGATCTGCGCATTTGCCGGTGACGCCATCAGCACTCCTGCTGCAAGCAGCGCAAGGATATTGTTTCCCGACCTTTTCAGGCTCCATTTTAGCAACGACATACTCACTCCACCCTCAATAAAAATATGCAACCTGATAGGCCCCCTTGGATAAGCGCATGATGAACAAACTGCCATGCGTGTCCGGCGCGCGCCAAACCGAATTTTGCGGGTTAATTTTCGGCTTATCTCAAGCCTATGTCAATAAACATTGCAGCCAAATGCTTGGGCCGCTATAGGCCGCCGATGCCAAGCGCACTGGAGACGTGGGTGAGTGGCTGAAACCAACGGTTTGCTAAACCGTCGTACTGGTAAATCCGGTACCGAGGGTTCGAATCCCTCCGTCTCCGCCATGCATTCAATTATATCAAAGACTTGCGTGGATAATGTGGGATTACCCACCTTTCTACCCACCTTTGAACGCGGGCTAGTCACCGTCTGCCTCGCACCAAAAAGTACCCCCCACCCCCTTCAAAAACCTAGCCGACGAGACCCCACCGGGGTGGCACCCCCCTATTCTGGCTGATGGGACCCACAGTTCTTCTTATATATTATTCTGCTCGTCCGGTTTTTACCAAATATTTTAAAAAGCTGCTGTTCCGGTTGCGGCCCAAATGCGGCCACGAATACGGTGATCGCTGCTGCGGCGGCTTTGAGGCGAACGTCACCACCTTCTGGACGACGACAATTGGGTGGAAAGCTGACAGTCCGCTGTAAGGACATCGAAACCAATAGCAGCAGTCACCGACCAAGCATCCGATCTTTCGCAGATGACAAGAGTTCTTGACAGGCAAATGTTCGAACTGTAAAGAACTCTTGTCACCAAGGAGTGCGAGTTGGAAAACCGTTTGAAAGACTATCGCGAGGCAGCTGGGTGGAGCCAAGGTGAATTGGCCCGGCAGCTGGGTGTGTCGCGGCAGACAATAAACGCCGTTGAAACTGACAAATATGACCCCAGCCTTCCGCTCGCTATGCGGATGGCGAAATTGTTTGTCTGCCAAGTACCGGACATTTTTATCGACCATTGGGAAGCAGAAGGGAATTAAGATGACCATCAAGAAAAGCGCGGCATCGGAAGTGAAAATGCAACGGGGTCGCAAACTGGCTTTCCAATTGATTGTTGGTGGCTTGGTTGGCGGACTTGCCAGCTATTTTGGCTTGGGCCTTCTAGGTGCTAAAAATATGGCAGGCGACCAGTTGGCTGTCGGCACTGTTGGCCTCATCTATTTGTTGATTGGCGTAATCTGCGGTTTTGGCTTGATGGCGCCCAAATTAGGGGCCAGCATTCTAAATGTTGAGGATGCAGACGAAATCCGCGACCAGAGCCGCATTTTGAGCGGATCAGCAATTTGCATGATCGCATTGGGGGCGGCGTTGATGCTGATAACCATGGCCGGACCGGGTGGGCCAATATCGCGTTCAGCGGCCATGGGCGGATTGCTCGCGGCGCTGGCGCTGTTGATTGCAATATCGATCCGCGATTGGAAATTTTATGACGAGATGTTGTTACAGCTCAGTCGCGATGCTGGAAATATTGCCTTTTCTGGCGTTGGTTTGGTAACCCTGATATGGGGATCTGCATCATGGCTAGGGCTTGTTACAGCGCCAACGCCCCTTGCGCTGGTTGCACTAACATCGGGGGGATTTTTGATGGCCATCTTTGTCGCCAGCGCCCGAAAAGGGTTAATGCAGCCACGCTGAGTTATTGGAGTAGTTAAAGGTCTACCCGAAGGTCTGCAGTTGGGTCGTAACCGGAAAGTCCGCTTCGCGCGTTCGTCGAGCCGAAAGCAGTCAG
>CALGEE010000166.1 GCA_937881525.1 uncultured Sphingomonadales bacterium
TACTTACCTCAAATTTAGGGAAGAAGGCGTCCAGAAATCTAGGGGCTATTCAGTCGCACCCTAACATGTGGGATCATGGCTAACTATTGGCTGTCATTCGGTGATGTTTAGGAATGTAGGCGCTCATCAGTTTTCAAGGTTGAGTTTTCCGAAAACAGATCGTAGTTTGGGTTATGCGACGGAATAACTCGTCGCATAAAACATACCGTGTTTCATGGAAGTTTCATGGGGGGTTTTAGGGTTTCGCTGAAACCTAGGAAAACTGGAGCGGGCGAAGGGATTCGAACCCTCGACCCCAACCTTGGCAAGGTTGTGCTCTACCCCTGAGCTACGCCCGCTCTGGCGGTCAGGCAACTAATTCCTGACAGGTGAGTTGCGCCGTTAGCATGGGGTATATCCCCTCGCAAGCAACAAATGGCCGCTTTTTACGAAGATGGGGTAAAGCCTATCTTGTGAAAGACACCACTTTGCCCACATAGGGGACGAAACGAATCCTGAAGATTGGAGAAACAACCTTGGCGACGATGGGCCTCACCACTGACGAACAAAAAGCCGTCGAGCAATTCCGGATCGACGTCGTCACGCCGTCAATGGAACGGCTGGTGATTCTGGACTTTTGGGCCGAATGGTGCGGGCCGTGCAAGCAAATGATGCCGATTTTGGAAAAGGTCGCGGCGGAATATGCGGATCGTGGCGTGATATTGGCTAAGGTCAATGTCGATGAGAACAAATTCATCGCCGCGCAATTTCAGGTGCGCTCCATTCCAACAGTCTACGCCATGTTTCAGGGGCAGCCCGTTGCCGACCTGTCGCCCGCGCGCACGGAACCGCAATTGCGGCAGATGCTGGACCAGTTGCTGGAGAAATTACCCATCGTCGTTGGTGATGCGGCCCCGGACCCATTGGAGCAACTGGCGCCGCTTGTAGAAGAGGCAGAAATGCTTTTGGCGCAAAACGAGGCAGAACAAGCATATGGCGTGTTCGCCGAAGTGCTTTCTGTTCTGCCGGAGCACCCTGCGGCGCTGTCAGGCTTGATCCGCGCATTAACCGCATTGGGCCGTCAAGACGAGGGCCAGGCCATATTTGACAGCCTCAGCGAAGAATTGCGCAGTGATCCAGTGTTGGAGAAGGCAGGGTCAGTGTTGAGCATTACCGCCGCGGCCGTTCCCCCTGAAGAACTGGCGGGATTGAAGGCGTCCGTCGCTGCTGCGCCCGATGATCATGCCCTGCGGCTTGAACTCGCCAGTGCCTTAATGGCTGCAGGCGAACGCGATGGCGCCGCCGAAGCCTTGTTACATATTATAGCGGCGGATCGGGAATGGAACGACGGGGCAGCCAAGGCCCGCCTTTTGGAGATATTTGTATTGATTGGATTGGAAGACCCTTGGGTAGCGGCAACACGCCGCAAATTGTCAGCGATCCTTTTCGGATGACCACGCGCCGCATCTCGGTATTCCCGCTTACCGGGGCCATCATCTTTCCAAGCATGCAATTGCCGCTGCACATCTTTGAGCCACGCTATCGCGATTTGGTGAGCGATTCGCTTGCCCGCGACCGGAACATTGGCATGATCCAGCCAAAGGGGCAGGGTAACCAGCCGCCCTTGTTTAATGTTGGCTGCCTCGCGCGGATCCAAGACGTAGAAGCGCTTGAGGATGGCCGGTACAATATCATCCTTGAAGGTATGCAACGCTTTTCCGTGGTGAACGAGCTGAACGTCACCACAAGCTTTCGGCAGGTGGAGGCCGAATTGTGGGACGAAGATGAAGCGAACGACACGCTGTCGCTCGCTGAGCGCGCATCTATCGAAATTGAATCGCGCCGATTTGCAGATGCCCAAGGATACAGCATCGATTGGACGGCCGTGTCACAATTGGACGATTATTCGCTGGTCAATGCCATCGCACAGATTGCGCCATTCGACTTTGCGGCCAAGCAGGCCTTGCTTGAGGCGCGTGGCCTGTCTGATCGGGCGGACACGATTGTTCAACTGATGCAGTTTTTCGGACGGCATGACGGCTCTGAAGACCGCGTCACGCTTCAGTAATTAGCCACCAAAGCTGGCCCGCAGGCCATCGATCACAAACTGCGCAGCAAGCGCGCCCAGAAGCACGCCCAGAAGCCGGGTAATGACAGCTTCAGCATTGGCGCCCAGCACGCGCATGATTGGCCCAGCGGCAAGTAACGCCAGCAGGGTAAGGGCCAATACTGCTCCCAGCGCTGCCAAAATGACACCCGCGCGATCAATCCCGCTGTTTTGCGACATCAACAGCATGACCGACGCGATTGAGCCCGGCCCAGCGATCATCGGCATGGCCATCGGGAAAACAGAAACATCTTCAATTTCAGGCGTATCGATAATTTTTTGCGCGCGCTCCTCTCGGCGTTCCGTCCGCTTTTCGAAAACCATGTCGATAGCGATAAGGAACAGCATGATGCCGCCCGCGATGCGGAAGCTGTTCAATTCAATATGCAGCGCCGCGAGCAATTGTTCGCCAAACAACGCGAACACCAGCAATATCCCCGACGCGACCAAGACCGCGCGCAACGCCATGTTCCGCCGCTGCGCAACATTGGCGCCCTTAGTCAGGCTGGCATAGATGGGCGCGCAGCCTGGCGGATCGATAACGACAAAAAAGGTGATGAATGCCGAGAAAAATAGATCAATCAATTTGGTGCTGCAACCTGATCAGATATCACCGTCTCTGAAACGGTGCCGTTCCATAATTTGACTTCCACGGTCCATGCGCCATTTGGCTGAACCACCCAAGTGTAGCCGAGCGATTGGTCGCGCGCATAGCCGGTCTTCATCACTGCGCCCTCGGGTGGGGCAACAGGCGATGCGGAGGCGCTGCCTTTGCAGCTTGCGACTTTAGTCTCGATCATTTCTTTAGATGCACGTGGCGCGGTCAGGGTATCGCCATGATATAACACCCATTTCCATTCACCGTCACCTGCCGCATTGGTTTCGACAAACTGCCAAACGGTCGTGAAATAGCCGACCGAACCGTCGCCCCTTTGCCATGCGCCAGTTGTCACGCCGGTTTTGCCATCGCAGGACATGAAGGCATTAGACGGCTGCCATTTCACCGACTGGGCGGGATCTGCCCTGCCCCTCAAATGTTCCAGCGCCGATACAGGCTGCGGCACAAACATCATTGCGTCTTTGGCCGCGGTCTGGCGAAATGCCGTCCACTGCCCCTTTTCCTGCGCCAGTTGATTAAAGCCAATCTCTGCGGCGATAATCGCGCTTGGGTTCGCAATCTTTGGCTGGAAATTTCGAAATTCAGGGCTTGGTCCCGCGGCGCAACCGCCCAATGCTGCAACAAAAAGAAGGGCAGAATATGCTTTCATGGCGTCAAATTCCTTCAGGTGCAGATATACCAGCACGGCGGTATGCGGCAACCAAAGTGTTGCGCAACAAGCACGCGATAGTCATTGGCCCAATGCCACCCGGGACGGGCGTGATTGCGCCCGCACGCGCCAATGCGTCGTCAAAGGCAACGTCGCCCACAAGACGGCCCTTGCTTTGGCCTGCCTCAGGCTCGAGCCGGTTAATGCCAACATCAATGACCACTGCACCCGCCTTCAACCAATCACCCGTCACCATTTCTGCGCGACCAACCGCCGCGACCACAATATCCGCACGGCGCACGACATCGGGCAGATCCTGCGTTCGGCTGTGCGCGATAGTTACGGTGCAGTTTTCGGCCAAAAGCAATTGCGCCATCGGTTTGCCAACAATATTTGACCTTCCAATGACCACGGCGTTCTTGCCGGATAAATCCCCCAAATGGTCCTTTAACAACATCAGGCAGCCAAGCGGCGTGCACGGCACAAACGCTTCCTCGCCCACCGCAAGCCGTCCGGCATTCACGACATGAAAGCCGTCAACATCCTTCGCCGGATCAATGGCAGCGATGACAGCCTTATGATCGATATGCGGTGGCAAGGGCAATTGCACCAATATGCCATCGACGGCGGCATCGGCATTGAGTGTTTCCACCAACGCAATCAGTTCGTTTTGCGAAACCGTCGTCGGCAAGCGATGTTCGAAGCTGTTCATGCCCGCTTCGACGGTCGCCTTCTTCTTCGATCCTACATAAACTTGGCTGGCCGGATCTTCGCCCACAAGCACAACCGCGAGGCCGGGCTTACGATCAGTTAGCGCGACGAAGGGCGCAACGGCAGAGGCAACACGCTGGCGCAAATTGGCCGCAAACGCCTTGCCATCAATGATCGCAGCGCTGCTCACATGCCAGCCGAAGAAATGTCATTGTAAAGGCCCGCCAAAAGCATCTGCAATATGCGTAGACCGATCAACAGCACCATGGGCGAAAAATCGATCATGCCGGTATCGGGCATAATCTTGCGAATGGGTTTTAGAAACGGGTCAATAATGACAGAAAGCGCCTGCCAAATGGACGCGACGATGTTGTTCGACAGGCTGACCACGTTGAACGAAATCAGCAAGCTCAAGATGAACTGGATGATCACAACGGTCAACAGGATCGTCATCAAATAGCCGATTATGGAAATGAGCGCGAGAAGCATGGAATTCTCCAAAAAGGTTCGCCCGTCCGATTAGCCGAGCCGAGGCGCTGTATCAACAGCATAAAACAGTGCAACGTCCAGTTTACTTGTGGATGAGCGTGCCTGCACCCTTCACGGTAAACATTTCGATAAGCATCGCGTGGCTGGTGCGGCCATCCAATATGACGGCCGCATCAACGCCGGATTCCACGGCATCAACGCATGTTTGCATTTTGGGAATCATACCGCCGCTGATTGTGCCGTCATTCTGCAATTCGGCAATGGCGGCGGGATCAAGGTCCGTGAGCAATTCACCCAATTTGCTCAGCACGCCTGCTACATCTGTTAATAGGAACAGACGCGAAGCGCCCAAGGCGCTTGCAATAGCGCCAGCCATGGTGTCGGCGTTAATGTTATAGGTGTGGCCATCCGCACCAACGCCGATCGGTGCGATGACGGGGATCATGCCCGCAGCGCTAATGGTGTCGATGATGCTGCGGTCAACCGTCGTGGGCTCGCCGACAAAGCCAAGGTCGATATTCCGTTCAATATGGCTGTCGGGGTCCTTTTGCGTGCGCTGCACTTTGGTTGCGGTGACGAACCCGCCATCCTTGCCCGAGATGCCAAGCGCCTTGCCGCCTGCAGCGTTAATCCAGCCGACAAGTTCCTTGTTGATTGCGCCAGACAGGACCATTTCGGCAATCTTTGCGGTTTCTGCATCCGTGACCCGCAGACCATCAACAAATTCGCTCTCGACGCCTAATTTTTTGAGCATTGCGCCGATCTGTGGGCCGCCACCATGCACAACCACAGGGTTGATGCCGACAGCCTTTAGCAACACGACATCATCGGCAAAGTCACGCGCCAGGCTGGCGTCGCCCATCGCATGCCCGCCATATTTAACGACAAAGGTCTTGCCTGCATAACGCTGCAGATAAGGGAGCGCCTCGGTAAGAGTTTCGGCCTTAGCGAGATTGACGGGATCAATGGTCATGCGTGTTACCTACTTTGGGGTCCGTGCCGTCAAGTTTATGGCCATAGCTGACAAAGAAAGTGATGAGCAATGGTACCATGATCATGCTCAGAACGACCTTGGCAAGCATTTGGCCGAGCAATAATTCCGTGATGGGGAACACGCCGTAAAAGGCAATAGTTACGAACAACAATGTATCGATAATCTGCGACAGCACCGCAGCGATAGCACCGCGCAACGCGACATATTTACCAACGGTGTTTTTCAGACGATCAAACAGATAGACGTTGAGCATTTGCGACACGCCATAAGCAACAATGCCTGCAAGCCAAATGCGCGGCGTCTGCCCGATCATGGTGTTGAACGCATCGAGATATTTGTCATCCATCTTGGGTGACGGCGGCAATGACAGTACCAGTAAAGCCAGCAATATCGACGCTATAAGCGGAATAAAACCATATTTAACAAGTCGGTCCGCAATAGCTTTCCCGTGCAAGGCTGCAATCGAGCTGGATAAGATGACAAGCAAAAGAAACGGGAAAATACCCGCTTCGACCGCCAGCGGCCCTAAAGACACCTGCTTATTTCCAAGTACGCCGGCAATACATACCATGCCGCCGTAAATGATTGAAAACATGAAAAGCGATTTCGGGATGCCCCCGCCGGTCGCGTGTGATGTGGTCTGAACAGTCATAGAAAACTGACTAGCGTCTAATTTTATTGGCGCAAGGCTAACGATGGCGCTAGGTGTCGCGGGAAGATTTTAGGGTTTAGGACTTTATGCAAATTTTGATGAGCCTATCAGGAATGGCGTTGATTCTGGCGATCGCCATTTTGCTGTCGTCCAACCGTCGCGCTATCAGATTTCGTGTGGTGGGTGCAGCCTTTGCCTTGCAGGCAAGTGTCGCGGCTTTGGTCTTGTACACCTCAACCGGCAAAGTGGTGTTGAACGCGGCGTCTTCCGGTGTATCCAATCTGCTTGGCTATTCGGCCAAAGGCACTCAGTTTATATTTGGACCGCTTGCCTCCCCTGAAATCGGCGGAAACAGCTTTGCGATTGCAGCCTTGCCCGTCATCATCTTTTTTGCCTCTTTAATTTCGATCCTCTATTATTTGGGCATCATGCAATATGTCATCCGCTGGATCGGCGGCGGTTTGCAAAAAATCACCGGTATTTCGAAAGTCGAAAGCCTGTGTGCTGCAGCCAATATTTTCGTGGGTCAGTCGGAATCGCCTTTGGTCATTCGTCCCTATCTCGCTGGCTTGAAGCCCGAACAATTATTCTGCGTCATGACCGTCGGCATGGCGGGCGTCGCTGGAACTATTCTCGCTGCTTATGCATCTATGGGCATCCGCATCGACTATCTGCTGGCGGCGGCATTCATGTCAGCGCCGGGCGGGATATTGATGGCGAAAATCATGATGCCTGATGTGCCCGCGCTTGCCTTGGCAGAAGGCGACCCGGCATTGGCCAACCCACATCCTGATGATGAACCTGTGATTGTGCATGACGATGGCGAGGAGAAACCCGCAAACATCATCATGGCCGCCGCGCAAGGGGCGCAGACAGGCGTCCGACTTGCGGTGGCCGTGGGTGCCATGGTGCTTGCCTTTGTCGCTCTGGTTGCGCTTGCCAATGGCATATTGGGCGGCATTGGTGGCTGGTTCGGTTTGCCGGACTTAAGCTTTCAGCAAATTGTTGGCTATGTCTTTGCGCCGGTAATGTTCCTGATTGGCGTGCCGTGGCAGGAAGCGCTTCAGGCTGGCGGCCTATTCGGTACGAAGATCGTCCTCAACGAATTTGTGGCGTTCATTGACTTGGGTGCGTTGAAAGAATTGTCTGCGCCCACCGTCGGCATCGTCACCTTTGCTTTGTGTGGTTTCGCCAATTTCAGTTCAATTGCGATCCAGATGGCCGTCACCGGAAGCCTGGCACCCAACCAGCGGCCCATGATTGCCAAGCTTGGTTTGAAGGCGTTGGCCGCCGGCTCGCTCGCCAACCTGATGAGCGCTGCGCTGGCCGGTTTATTTTTGTCGCTGACCTGATTAGCTTTCGCCAGCCGCGCGTTTCAACTCATATAACAGGTCAAGCGCGGCGCGCGGGCTAAGCGCGTCGATTTCGAGGTCAGACAGCTTTTCACGCAAAGCGTCCACCTTGGCCTCGGCGGCGTCCATGGCGGCGCTGAACAAGGGAAGGTCTCCAAGCCCGGCCGCAAGCCCGCCAGTTTCAGCGCGCCCTTTTTCCAGCTTGCCCAACACCGCGCTTGCGCGCGCCACAACCTGCGGCGGCAAGCCAGCAAGCTTTGCCACCGCGATGCCATAGCTTCGGTCGGCCGGACCGTCGGCTAGTTCATGCAACAATACAAGATCACCCTTATACTCCTTCGCCCGCACATGGTGCAGCGACAGCGCATTCAGGCTTTCGGACAGTTGCGTCAGCTCATGATAATGGGTAGCGAACAGGCAACGGCAGCGGTTGGTTTCATGAATGCCTTCAACCACCGCCCACGCAATGGCAAGGCCATCATAGGTTGATGTGCCGCGTCCAACTTCGTCCAATATGACAAAGCTTCGCTCCGTGGCCTGCGCCAATATGGCCGCGGTTTCGACCATTTCGACCATGAAGGTTGACCGGCCCCGTGCAAGATTGTCCGAGGCACCGACGCGGCTGAACAAACGGTCAACTAGCCCAAGCCGCGCCACGGTTGCTGGAACGTAGCTGCCCGCCTGCGCCAATAAAACGATCAACGCGTTCTGCCGCAAAAAGGTCGACTTACCGCCCATGTTCGGGCCGCTGACGAGCCACAAGCGTTTTTCCGGCGACAGTTTGCAGTCATTGGCGATGAAGCGGTCTCCCGACTTTGCCAACGCGCTTTCTACGACTGGGTGGCGGCCACCCTGTATCTCAAGACATGGGTGCGCAACAAAGCTTGGGCGACACCAATTGCTCTCTGCCGCGCGTTCGGCAAGTGCGGCTGAAACATCTATGCGCGCCAAGGCATCGGCGCTTACGGCAATAGGGTCGCGGCGCTTGAGTATAAGCGCGATGAGTTCCTCAAGATGCGCTGCCTCTGCTGCCAGCGCGTAGCCACCTGCCTGCGTTATCCGCAACGCTTCCTCATGCAGTTCGGGCGAGTTAAACCGCACGGCGCCCGCCATCGTCTGACGGTGGGTAAAGCCAGTCCCGGGCGCAATCAAAGCATCGCCATGCTTGGCAGGCACCTCAACAAAATAGCCAAGCACCGCATTGTGCCGGATTTTCAGCGCCGCAACACCCGTGGCATCACGATAACGCGCCTCCAGTTGCGCAATGGCTTGCCGCCCGTCGCGACCCGCAACACGCAACACGTCCAACGCCGCATCATAGCCCTCGGCGATATAGCCGCCTTGCGTGGTATCTGTAGGCGGTGACGTCACCAGAGCACGGACGAGGAGATCCACCATATGCCCATGGCCATCCAGTGCGGGCAGAAGATGATCCAGCAGCTCGGGCCGGTTCTCCATGCTCCCCAGCCGTTCGCGCAACACGCGGGCCGCATCAAGGCCGTCGCGGATTTGTCCTAAGTCCCTTGGGCTTCCGCGCCCGGCAACCACACGCCCAAGCGCGCGGGCAATATCAGGCAATTGGCGCAAGGCTGCACGGACGGCATCGCGCGTCAGCGGCGCATCGTGAAACCATTGTACCAGCGATAGCCGCGCGTCGATCTTTGCCTTGTCCATCAATGGCGCGGCAAGATCGGAAGCCAGCTGCCGCGCACCCGCACCCGTAATTGTGCGATCAACCTCAGCCAATAAGGACCCCCCGCGACCGCCTTTACTTGCGCTATTGATCTCAAGGCTGTCGCGCGTTGCCTGATCAATCAGAAGATGTTCGTGCACCTCGCGGCGGACTGGTAGCTTTAGGAAAGGCATTTTGCCCTGTCCGGCATGCGCGAGATAGGACATCAGCCCGCCCGCCGCCGCTTGCTCTGCGCGCGTTACGGGACCAATTGAATCGAGCGCGGTGAGCGCAAAATGCTGCCGCAGCAAATCGCCACCAAGTGTGCTTTCAAAATCTGCAGGTGGCCGGATGATGGAGTTCGGCGGCGATTGCGGAAGGCCTTCCGGAACAACCAACTCGCTGGCGGAAAGGCGCGCCAACTCTGCCTCAAGCGATCCGCCCGTCGCCGTTAACAGTTCGAAATAGCCAGTTGAAATATCCGTCGCCGCAAGTCCGAAAAATTCCCCGACCTGCGCAACTGCAACAAGCATGTTAGACGCCCAGCTATCCAGCAGACTGTCCTCAGTCAGCGTTCCAGCGGTCACGAAACGCACAATGTCGCGGGTGACCAATGTCTTTCCACCCCGCGCCTTGGCTGCTTCCGGACTTTCGGTCTGTTCCGCGATAGCCACGCGATGCCCCGCCTTGATCAACCGCGCCAAATAGCCTTCAGCGGCATGCACCGGCACGCCGCACATCGGGATCGGCGTGCCATCATGCTCGCCGCGCGCGGTCAAGGCGATATCGAGCGTCGCTGCCGCCGCCCGTGCATCATCAAAGAACAGTTCGAAAAAATCACCCATGCGGTAAAACAACAGGCAATCGCCCGCCTTGGCCTTCAAGCCCAGATATTGCACCATCATCGGTGTAGGTGTGTTTTCCCCCGCCATATGCTATGCGTTAGCGAAGCCCGACGAGCGGGGCAATGCTTGCCCTTGCGTCGGCAGCGCGTTAGGGACTGATAAATTGATAATAACCGGTCAGGGCCAAGAATGAACGATAGCGATGTCCAGATCACCCCGCAGGAAGCGTTGGATTTCCATTCGCAAGGCCGCCCCGGGAAAATCGAAATTGTGGCGACCAAACCCATGGCCACGCAACGCGACTTGTCGCTTGCCTATTCGCCCGGCGTCGCAGTGCCCGTACAGGCCATTTATGATAATCCGGCCGCAGCGTATGATTACACCGCCAAAGGCAATTTGGTTGCCGTAATATCGAACGGAACCGCGATCCTTGGCATGGGTAATCTGGGGGCTTTGGCATCAAAGCCTGTCATGGAGGGCAAGGCAGTTCTTTTCAAACGCTTCGCTGATGTCGATTCTATCGATATCGAAGTAGACACCGAAGATGCGCAGCGCTTCATTGACGCAGTTGAATTGCTTGAGCCTACTTTTGGCGGCATCAATCTGGAAGACATTGCCGCACCCGATTGCTTCATCATTGAACAGACCTTGAAAGAGCGGATGAACATCCCGGTCTTTCACGATGACCAACATGGCACCGCGATTATCGCAGCCGCTGGATTGATTAACGCATGCGCACTCACCGGCAAGTCGCTCAAAGACATTAAAGTTGTATGCAATGGCGCTGGCGCTGCGGCCATTTCCTGTACCGAGCTCATCAAGAGCATGGGTGTGCCACACGACAATGTCATCATGTGCGACCGAAAGGGTGTCATCTATCAAGGCCGCATTGAGGGCATGGACCAATGGAAGTCGGCGCATGCCGCAAAGACCACTGCGCGTAGCTTGACCGAAGCCATCGTCGGCGCTGACGTATTTTTGGGGCTTTCCGCTGCCAATTCCTTAAGCGCCGACATGTTGAAGACCATGGCGGATCAGCCGATCATCTTTGCCATGGCAAACCCTGACCCCGAAATCTCCCCACCAGTTGCGCGTGCCGCACGGCCTGATGCGATTATCGCGACCGGCAGGTCAGATTTCCCCAATCAGGTCAATAATGTCCTGTGCTTTCCCTTCCTGTTCCGCGGCGCACTGGATGTGCGGGCCACTACCATTAACGAGCCGATGAAGATTGCAGCGTCGCATGCCTTGGCGCAATTGGCGCGCGAGACTGTGCCGGAAGAAGTGGCGGCGGCTTATGGCGGGCTGATGCAGAAATTCGGCCGTGATTACATTATCCCATCACCATTTGACCCGCGCCTGATGGAAATTGTCGCGTCCGCCGTTGCTAAGGCTGCGATGGATTCGGGCGTCGCGCAAAAGCCTATCACAGATATGGACGCCTATCGCGCCAGCCTGCGTGCAAGGCAAAACCCGACCATGTCGGCGCTGACGCAGGTGTATCAAGCCGCGCGCGCAAAACCCAAGCGCGTTATTTTCGCTGAAGCTGAAGAAGATGTCGTGTTGCGCGCTGCCGTCCAGTTCAAACAGGATGGCTATGGCGTTCCGGTATTGATTGGCCGTGACGCGCGCGTCACCGAAAAGCTAATCGGGCTCGGCGCGAACCCGGACGACTATGAAATCCATAACAGCGCCCAAAGTCCACTCGTCGCTAAAATGGTCGACCGATTGTACAACAGGCTTCAGCGCCGTGGCTATCTGCGCCGCGATATTCAGCGGATGGTCAACCGCGACCGCAATATTTTTGGCGCGCTTCTGCTACAAATGGATCAGGCCGATGCCATGATCACGGGCGTTACCCGCACCTTTAGCCAGACGCTGCGCGAACTGCGCCGTGTGCTTGACCCGAAAAAGGATGCGGTGCCCTTTGGCATTCACGTCATGGTCGGCAAAACGCACACGGTATTTATTGCTGATACGACAGTGAACGAACGCCCAACGGCAGAAGAATTGGCGCACATCGCCGAAAAGACCGCAGCTGTCGCCCGCCGCATGGGCCATGTGCCGCGTGTGGCGTTCTTATCATTTTCAACCTTCGGCAATCCTGCCGGGACATGGCTTAACAATATTCGCGACGCCGTTGCATTGTTGGACGTGCGCCGACCCAATTTTGAATATGAAGGCGATATGCCGCCTGACGTTGCGTTAAACCCCGCATTGATGAAGAATTATCCGTTCTGCCGACTGTCCGGCCCGGCGAATGTTCTGGTCATGCCTGGGCTTCAGTCGGCAAATCTTTCGGCAAAGCTAATGCGCGAATTGGGCGGGGATCAAGTCATTGGCCCGATGCTGCTGGGTATGGAGCGCCAAGTGCAAGTCGCGACCATGGCATCCAGCACAAGCGACCTTGTGACGCTTGCAGTGTTGGCAGCAGCGGGGGTTACGGAGTAGCTCACTAGCAAACCGAAGCTCCGCTTCAGAACGCAAACGGCCTCAGAATGCCCATTTGATGTCGGTCAGGAATGTAGATTAATTAGGGCTATTGGGCGTTGCGCCTTGACCACCACCGGCGCCGACAGCTCCGATATTGCCGAAGATTTCTTCGAAGAAGCTCGTGTCGCGGCCAAGTGTTGGGGTCTTATCGCCTTCGGGGCTGATTTTGGAAATCAGTTCTTTGCCGGTTTGCGACACCGACGCAACATTGCCAGCTTGGTCGAAACGGACCTTGAGCACATATTGATTTTCCGCCACGGGCTGCGAAAATGCCAATTGCTTGGCGTCACGCGAATAATAATACCAGTCATTTTGGTCGAACTGGCCAACAAATGTCGGCCGGCCAAGCGATGCCTGAACCGATTCCTTATTGTCGACTCCTGGCTGAACCGAGCTCAGCAACACTTGGTGGCCAATATATCCTTGATGTGATTTCAAGCGCGTGCACCCCGAAGACAGGGATAAAGCGGCAATCACTGTTGCAAGACTAACAATTTGCGACGCGCGCATAGACTTCTCCGCTTATCCACTAAACTTGGGCTTTTGCCATTGCATCCTTAAGGCGCAATATCAATATGCAATCCCAGATGAATGCCGGATGAGGAAGGATGAAATCGCCGTTATGACATTTTTGAAAAGACTGTTCGGTAACGGGCAACCCGACCCCAAGTTGAAACTTGTTCCATTGTATAACCAGATCGTGGCTAAGGCCCGCGCGCCGCATTGGTATGTTGAGGGGCAGGTCCCCGACAGCCTTGATGGCCGGTTCGACATAGTGGCAACGATATTGTCGCTTGTGCTGTTGCGGCTTGAGGAGGGCAAGGCCTATGCCTTAGACATGGCGCGGCTGACGGAAGTATTCGTCGACGACATGGACGGGCAATTGCGCGAGGTGGGCATTGGCGACATGATTGTCGGAAAACATATTGGCCAGATCATGAGTGCGGTCGGCGGCAGGCTTGGCGCACTGCGTAATGCTATGGCGGACAATAATCTGCTTGACGATATCATTGTCCGCAACATTTACCGCAGCGTTGCGCCATCACCGGAGGCACTTGCCCACACACACCAAGGTCTGCTTGATGTCGAGCGGGCGCTTGGCGCACAATTGCCCGATATGATTGTCGAAGGCGACGCCAAATGGTGATAAGCAACGAGTTCAGCCACGTCATCAAGCTTTCGGAAGTTGGCAACCACAGCCGGAATATTCAAATGTCCGCCGATGAAGATGCGCGCGCTGGCCTGATCGCCCGTTTTGACCTTGCTGCGCTGGATTCGTTAAAGGCGGAGATATCGTTGGCGCATGATGCTGAAGGGGTTGTGGCCACGGGCCGCTTCACCGCAGATCTCGCACAATTTTGCATTGCCTCGCATGACCCTGTTCCAGCCCGAATGGACGAGGCGGTCCATATCCGTTTCGTTCCAGAGCCTATTGTCAATGGCGAGGTCGAGCTTGAGCTTGCGCCAGAGGATTGCGACACGATGTTTCACGATGGCCAGACGATTGATCTGGGCGAAGCCGTTGCCCAATCACTTAGCCTAGCCCTCAACCCCTATCAGCGCAGCCCGGAGGCAGAGAAAATGCTCAAAGCCGCTGGGGTGAAAAGCGAGGAAGATGTTGTTCCGACAGGCGCTTTGGCAGGCCTTAAAGACTTATTGGCAAAAAAATGAGGGGCACGCGCCATGTTTGATGTGGCGCTGCGCCGGTTGGTAGATCCGTCGCTCATCCGCGTTGCCGCATGGCTGGCTGGCGCACGTATTTCCGCAAACGCGCTGACGATCAGCGGCGCTATGCTAGGGCTTGGCGCTGCTGTTTGTATCCCCCAATCGCATTTCGCAGCAGCATTGGTGTTCATCGTGCTGAACCGGATTTTCGACGGACTGGATGGCGCGATTGCGCGCATCAACGGACCGACCGAATTGGGCGGCTATCTCGATATACTGTGCGATTATGTATTTTACCTTTCGGTGCCCGTGGCGTTCGCATGGATTGACCCCGCAAACCAAATGCCGGCCTTGATTCTGGTCGCAAGCTTCACATTAACCGCCGTCAGCTTCCTGGCCTTCGCCGCCATTGCCGCGCGGCAACCCACCGATGGCGGCACACATGGACCGAAGGCGTTTATCTATTCGACTGGATTGATGGAGGGCGGGGAGACTATCGCTTTCTTCCTGCTATTCTGTCTGTTCCCAGCATATTTCCCGACGCTGGCCATAGTCTTTGCGGCACTTTGCCTCTTAACCGTAATGCAGCGTATGGCCCTTGCGGCAAAAAGCTTCCGCTAACCGCGCTGCCACCGGAACCAGCGTTCCGCCCATTTCAATAATGCCGCAGGCTTACGCGCGAGGCCAAATTGCCCCGCGGCATATTTGTTCGCTTCGGCCCATGTGGGATAAGGGTGGATGGTCTGGAGGATTTTGCGCAAGCCCATATTGTGCTTCATCGCAAAGGTGACTTCGGCGATAATCTCGCCGGCATTCTGGCCGATGATCGTCGCGCCCAAGATCCGGTCACTGCCCTTTGCCGTCAGGATTTTGACAAAACCATGCGCCTCGCTCTCTGCAATCGCGCGGTCGAGATCATCGAGGTCATAACGCGTAAGGTCAAAGGATACGCCCTGCTCTTCCGCTTCAGCTTGTGTAAGGCCCACCGTTGCCAATTCGGGCTCTGTATAGGTTACGCGCGGCAGGACGCGGTAATCGGTCCGGTATTTTTTAAATGGTCGGGCAAGCGCGTTGACGCTGGCATACCAGGCTTCATGACTGCCGCCATGGGTGAGTTGCTGACGCCCCGCAACATCGCCAGCGCAAAGGATGTGCGGCATGCTGGTACGCAAAAACACGTCGTTTCCCAGCCGTCCGTCAACGACCAGCCCAAGTTCTTCTAGGCCGAAACCAGACACGCGCGGCTTGCGCCCAACTGCGATGATCATGTCATCATAAGCGATTGCGGCCTCGCCCTCTGGCCCTGCAACGACCAGCGTCTTACCCGTTTCAAACCGCAACGCGCGATGCTTGGTGCGGATAGAAACGCCTTCTGATTCCAGACGCGCCGTCACCAAGGCGGCGGCATCCGCATCCTCCTTCAACAGCAAGCGGTCCGCCATTTCGACGATAGTCACGTTCGATCCCAGCCGCTGAAATGCCTGCGCAAGCTCGCATCCAATTGGCCCGCCGCCCAAGATGACCAGTCGGTCCGGCACAGCTGCCCGCGTTGCCATTGCATCCCACAATGTCTCACTGGTGAGATAGCCGCTGTCTTCTACACCGGGTAGCGGCGGGATCAACGGCGCTGCACCCGTGGCGATGATAAAAGACTTGGCCGTCAGCCGCCGTGCGCCGTCAATCTCGACCGTCCAAGGGTCAATGAAGCGCGCATAGCCTTGGACACAGTCGACCCCAAGGCCCGTGAATCGCTCGACGCTGTCATGTGGCTCAATTGCGGTAATGATATCGCATACGCGGCGCATGACTGCCGGAAAATCGATATGGGGCGCGCCCGCATCAATGCCAAAGCGCGCTGCGTCGGTAATCTGATGTGCGACCTTCGCGCTTTTAATGAGTGCCTTGGATGGGACGCATCCGGTGTTCAGGCAATCGCCGCCCATGTCATGCGCTTCGATTAACGTCACTTTGGCCTTCACCATTGCGGCGATATATGCAGAGACCAAGCCAGCCGAGCCAGCACCAATGACAATGAGATTGCGGTCAAACCGCTTAGGCTTTTGCGCGCGTTCAGGCACGGCCGCGCTTCAATAAGGCGACAATGCCCTTTGCCGCCCATGGGAAAAATGCAAGCGCGACGAAGGATGCAATCAAGGCCGGGGACAATAAACCAGCAGGGCTTTCAATCCTGCTGATTTGCGTGCCTGCATTCACAAACACGATTGTTGCCGGCAACATGCCCAATTGGCTTACCCAGAAAAACGTCGGCGTTTTAATGCGCGTTAAGCCCATCAACAGGTTGATGACAAAAAACGGGAACACAGGAATGAGGCGCAGCGTAAACACATAAAACGCGCCGTCCTTTTGCAGGCCGTCGTCGATCACGCGCAAACGTGCGCCAAATTTCTCCTGCACCCAATCACGCAAGACGAAGCGCGCACTTAGAAATGCCAAAGTTGCGCCAATCGTAGAGGCAAAGGAAACAATGATCGTACCGACCACGACGCCAAACAACGCACCGGCAATAAGGCTCATGATCGCCGCACCAGGAATCGATAACCCGGTCACCGCGACATACAGGATGAAGAATCCAGTGATGTAGAAGACTAGGTTCGCGTCTTTCGCCGCAACAATGTCTGCTTGGCTCGCTTTAAAGTTTTCGAGGCTGAGAAACTGCCCGAGATCAAAAATGAAATAGGCTGCAATCGCGCTTAGCAGAACAAGGACCAATATCGCTTTTTTCATCTTGGTCCCTGCTCAATCTGCCGTCAATATTACCCCGTGATTAGCAATCAAAACGGTACGTCGTCGTCGAGATCATTGTCGAAATCACCGCCACCAAAGCCAGACGATCCACCAGCACTGCCGCTGCCGCCAGCACCCCAATTGTTACCGCCGCCCGAAGAGCCACCAGCCGACGACCCGCCGCCCCCTGATCCACCCTTGGGACCATCGAGCATCACAAGCTTGCCATCAAAGCCGGCAACAGAAACTTCGGTCGTATACCGGTCATTGCCCAAAGTATCCTGCCACTTGCGCGTGCGCAATTGGCCTTCGATATAGACCTTGCTGCCTTTTTTTAAGAAGCGCTCGGCCACGCTGACGAGACCATCTGAATTGAGCACGACAGAGTGCCATTCGGTGCGCTCTTTTTTCTCGCCCGTTGTGCGGTCTTTCCAATCTTCGGAGGTCGCGATCCGCAAATTGCAGATACGTCCGCCATTCTGGAAGGATTTGACCTCAGGGTCCGCGCCCAAATTGCCGACGATGATGACTTTATTGACGCTTCCCGCCATGTTGCTGCCCTTACATGCAAAAGTTTTCGTTGACCCGCTATAAGCCGAAGGAGCGCGCTGTCCAATATGTTATCCCTGCTGCGGCATATGCCAATGCAAAAAGATAAGTCACCATGAAGATGGGCCATTTCCAGCCATTGGTTTCGCGCCGTGTAACGGCAATTGTGGAAATGCACTGCGGCGCAAAAACAAACCAGGCAAGAAAGGCAAGCGCGGTTGCAAGCGACCAGTCCGCCGCAAGCTTTGGACCAAGACTTGTTGCCGCGGCATCGTCATCGGCCGCATCAATAGCATAAACGGTTGCCAGTGCCGAAACCGCAACCTCACGCGCTGCCATTGCCGGAATCAACGCCAAGGCAATGTCGTGGTTGAAACCAATTGGCCGGACAATCGGCTCAAGGCCATCGGCAATACGCCCCGCAACAGAATATTCGACCTGCGAGACGTTGCTGCCTTCGGGCGCTTTGGGGAAGCTTAAAAGCGCCCATAAAATGATCGTTGCGGCAAAAATGATCGTCCCTGCACGACGCAGAAAAACCCATGCGCGCTGCCACAGGTTAAGCGCAATGTCGCTGACCCGTGGCCATTGATAACGCGGCATTTCAATAAGGAAACTGCTCGTTCGGCTTTGCGTGACAAAGCGCTGGATGACGGATGCCGCCAGCATCGCACCCAAAATCCCTGCAATATAAAGGCCGAACAGGACCAGCCCTTGTAAGCCAATGCCGGGGCCAACGGTAGACGCGGGAATGAATGCGCCGATGATGACGGTATAGACGGGCAGGCGCGCCGAGCAGGTCATCAATGGCGCAATAAGAATAGTCGCCAGCCGTTCCTTTTGATCCATGATCGTCCGCGTCGCCATGATGCCCGGAATCGCGCACGCGAATGACGACAGCAAAGGAATAAAGCTATGTCCCGAAAGCCCGACCGCCGCCATCAACCGGTCCATGACAAAGGCCGCGCGCGTCATATAGCCCGATGCCTCAAGCAATAAAATGAACAGAAAAAGGATCAGAATCTGCGGTAAGAAGACGATCACAGAACCAACGCCAGCGATAACCCCATCGGTGAGGAACGACCGCAGAAGTCCGTCAGGCATAGCATTTTTTATGCCATCACTCAGCAAGGCAAAGCCACTTTCGATCCAACCAATCGGCGCCTCGGACCAGCCATAGACCGCCTGAAACATCAGGAACAAGAGCGCGAGCAAGATGACCACTCCGCCGACCGGATGCAGCAGCACGGCATCGAGCCTGCGTGTCCATTGGCGGCCAGCGGTTTCGCTGATCATGACCGAGCGTGCGATGTCGCGGGCGCGCTGGTTCTGTGCGCCGATGGATGCGGCGACCGGCTCTATCGCCGAACGGGAGTTTCTGAGCGCTTCCTCCAGCTGCATCATCAATGGCTCAAGCCCGCCGCGACGCACAGCAACCGTCTCAATGACGGGCACGCCAAGCGCGCCCGCCAGCTTTTGCGAATCCAGTTCAAGCCCGTCCCGCTCGGCCAAGTCGATCATGTTCAATGCGACCACCGTCGGTAGGCCTTGCGCAATCAGCTCAAGCGCAAAGCGCAAATGATTGTCGAGATTGCCCGCGTCGAGCACGATGACCAGCGCATCAGGGCGGCGATGGCCTTGCAAATTGCCTAAGACCACGTCGCGCGTGATGGCTTCGTCGAGGCTGTCGGGACTCAGGCTATACGCGCCCGGCAAATCGATCATTTCGACCGGACGCCCATCAGCAAAAGCCGCGCGCCCCGATTTACGCTCAACCGTTACGCCTGGATAATTGGCAATTTTCTGTCGCGCGCCGGTTAACGCGTTAAACAATGCGCTTTTCCCCGCATTGGGGTTACCGACCAAGGCCACCAGCGGCGGCATCTCGGTCATGCCGATAACTCGCAATCAATCGCGGCAGCCACGTTGGTGCGCAAGGCAACCGTCATCCGGCCGACACGCACCGCCAGTGGATCGCGCCACATCAATATGCCCTTGTGCAATGCCTCAATCGCTACGCCGGGTTCAAAGCCGAGCGAACGCAAACGATGCCCTTCCTGGTCAGGCAAATCGTCCCAATGGATGGTCCGAATGACCGCCATGCGGTTGAGTGGGAGGTGATCAAGTTGCACACGCGCTATTTGCAACCGATTCGCAATAACATCAATAGAGATTCATCTCACCTTGCAGGATAGCGTAATCGGCCGATAAATCGTGACAGGCTTGGCGTGAATTCCGTGCGCTGCTTGGCCAGATATTTCACCTTTTCAATTTGCATCACATTGTCGATCCGTCGGTCGAGAAACGCTCGGGTATCTGCAAAATTGTCGCTGTCATCATTCACAAAAACGCTCAATGTGCTGGCGTAGACCGCGGACAATGTCATGCGCTTGGTATAATGGTTGAGGTCCGTTGCGGTATCCCCCGCCAGACGCCACATGCGATCCGCCGAACGCCAGCCCATTTTTGCGGACCTAGCTAAATTCTGGGGCATCGCCATGATTGCAAGGGCGCGGCGGAGCGATTCCCGATCGGGCGCCATGATCTCCAGCCGAGTCGCCAGCAAAGCAGTAATGCGGTCGCGAATTTTCATCGCCCCCAATTTGTCGGCTGGCAAGCGGCGGGCGAGCTCCAAGTCAACGCCATCAATCCAGGCATAGATCATGTCGATCGCTTTGCCGTTGAAAGCTAGCATAGCAACGTCGCGGTCAATGCCCATATCAACGGCCGCCGCATGAACGGCGGCGTCGGACCAACCATCAAAACCGGCATGACGGCCGATGACGGGGGCAAGGGCAGCGCGAACTTCGTCAAGCGTCGGGTCGGCAGGGAGAGCATGTTCTGGCATGTTGTCTATGTACGCGTTCGCTGCCCGCAAGAAAAGGGCTATTGTTTTCGCACCAGCACCAAGGCGAGCATAACAAGCGCGCTACCCGTAAAGTCCATCGCCGTAAGCGTCTCACCAAAGGCCAGCCATCCGGCAGCCGCCGACAAGGCCGGCTGAAGCAATAGGGCTAACCCAATCACCAAAGGGCTAAAATGCGGCAGCGCATAGGTCAGGCAACCTTGGCCGAAAAATTGCGAGGTAAAGGCAAGCAAAACGACGGGCCACCATTCCGTAGGGATGATCTGCTCACCGGCGAAAAGGGCGCACGCAAGAAGCACAACCGCCGCAAAGGCGCTTGCCAGTCCAAGTGCGCCCCAGCTTTCGGTGTTTTGGCGCACTTTGATCATCGATACCAAATAGACGGTGTAAGTAAGCCCCGCCCCAAGCGACAGGAGGTCGCCAGTGAAATGACGTGGCGACAATTCAAGGCTTTGCCCCATCAGCAACGCCGCGCCAAGAAACGCAAAAAGAATGGCAGCGCCTTCCCATCTGGACGGCATTTTGCGCGCGCCAATCACACCATAAACCACCAGCAACAGGCTGGCGCAATTGGCAAAAATTGTCGCGTTGGCCATTTTCGTCTGAAAAATACCGATATGCCACAGGACGATGTCTACACCGAAAAACACACCCGCGACGATTATTAGCCATAATGTCGAACGACTAACCGTCGACATACGGAAACCGAATCGATAGCCGACAGCCAGTAAAAACGGCGTTGCGAGGGCCAATCGCCAGAACCCCGTTGCAATCGGCCCACTGTCGGCAAAGCGCACAAGTAGCGGCCCAAAGGCAATCGAGATATTGCCGGCAAGCAATGCAACAAAGGCAAGCAAGCTTGGTTTTTGCTGTTGAAAAAACTTTTGCTGCATAAACCCCCGTTGCAATTTGCAACTTTCATCCGCATCTTGGCGACCAAGAAACGCGTAATGACAGGAAATCCCGTGACTGCAACTTTGTTCGACCCGATTCAACTCGGTGCCATCTCGGCGCCTAACCGAATACTCATGGCCCCGCTGACACGCGGACGCAGCGAAGGTGAGCATGTGCCTCTGACCGACCTTAAGGCCGAATATTACAGCCAGCGCAGCAGCGCCGGCTTCATTATCTCTGAAGCCACCGGCATCAGCCAAGAAGGGCTCGGCTGGCCATCAGCGCCCGGTATTTGGTCGGATGCGCAGGTCGAGGCTTGGAAGCCAGTGACGAAAGCCGTGCACGACGCAGGCGGTCGGATCATCCTGCAAATGTGGCACATGGGCCGCCTGGTGCACCCTGATTTCTTGGGCGGCGCGCAACCGGTGTCGTCTTCGGCCACCACTGCGCCGGGCTTGGCCCATACGCCGCAAGGCAAAAAGGATTACACCGAGGCCCGCGCGCTTGATATCTCCGAATTCCCGCGCATTGTCGCGGATTACGTGCACGCTGCTAAAAATGCGATTGCAGCTGGTTTTGACGGTGTGCAAATTCACGCAGCCAATGGCTATCTTATTGACCAGTTCCTTCGCGACAACACCAATTTCCGTACCGACGATTATGGCGGCGCAATCGAAAACCGCGTCCGCCTACTGCGCGAAGTGACGCAAGCTGTTGTCGATGCCGTTGGTTCGGAACGGACATCTGTGCGTTTGTCGCCCAATGGCGAAACACAAGGCGCAGACGACAGCAATCCTGTTGCTTTGTTCACCGCTGCTGCTGCGGCCTTGCAAGACATCGGCATTGCCTTCCTTGAGCTGCGCGATATCAAACCCTTCGGCAGTTTCGGAAAAACCGACGTACCCCGCGTTTCACCGGAAATCCGCAAAGTGTTTAAAGGCCCGCTGGTGCTCAACCAAGAATATACAAAGGAAATGGCAGATGCAGATCTCGCCTCAGGCCTTGCCGACGCCATCAGCTTTGGCCGTGCCTATATCAGCAACCCCGACCTTGTGGAGCGGTTGCGCGGTGGCGCGGAACTGACGCCCGATAACTTCAAAACTTGGTATACGCCCGACGGCGAGGGATATACCGACTATCCCTTCCTCGAAAAAACGGACGTATAACGCACATGATCGCGGCGGGGTTTGACATATATGCAATAGCCATCCCCGCCTTATTACTTGTGCTGCTGGCGGGCGCCGAAATTGTCTGGCCGCGCCGTAAGTTGGTGCTCGGGCGCAGCCCAAGGTGGCGAACGCACGCGTTGTTTTTTGCCACCAATGCCGTTGTTGGACGACTGCTGTCGTTTTTGGTGGTCGTCGGCGGCGCGGCGCATTGGGCGAGCACGCATCATTTCGGCGTGTTGAATCTGGTATCGCTGCCTTTTTGGGTTGAGGCAATAATCGCCTTCGGCCTCCTTGATCTCGCGGTTTGGTTTCAGCATTTTGCCATGCACCGTTATTCTTTTTTATGGCGCATGCATGCCGTCCACCACGCCGATCGCGATCTGGATGTGACCACCGCGCTGCGGTTTCACCCATTCGAACTGATTATGTCTACATTCTTTAAATCGGCAATTGTCGCGTTGCTTGGCGTGCCATTGCTTGTGGCTTTGGCGTTTGAATTATGGCTAAACGCCAACGCGCTGTTTAATCACAGCAACATTCGCTTGCCCCGCAAGCTTGACCCCATGTTGCGGGCATTTTTGGTGACGCCTGCCATGCATTTGGTTCACCACAGCACTTTAGTTGATGACCAGAAGCATAATTTTGGTTTTGGCCTAACGGTTTGGGACCGCGTGTTCGGCACATATCGCATAGAGTCGATATTGGGTGCTGAAAACCAGAAAATAGGCTTAGCTGAGATTGACGACAGCCGCCCCTCAGGCTTCATTTGGAGCATAAAGCAACCTATAACGTAGCGAAATTCAAGGCCGTCTTGACCGGCGCGATTTTGCAAAGCATTTTTAATGCAGGGAGAGTTGAAAATGGCTGGAATACGCAAGATAATATTGAGCACAGTTGCGCTAGTCGCGGTTGGGGCAGGGCTAACCTTCGGGTGGCAGCAATATCGTGAAAAACGCGTCATGGGCGATTCGCGCGTGGCGCAGATATCCTCCGATAGCGAAGTCACTTCTGGCCCGGCGAGCACGCTGCTTTGGGGCGAAACCCATCTCCACACCTCTAATTCCATCGATGCCTTTGGCTTTGGTGCAAAGCTTGGCCCTGAAGAGGCGCTGCGTTTTGCGCGCGGTGAAGAAGTCACGTCGACGGGCGGGCTGAAGGCCAAGCTTGAGCGGCCACTCGATTTTCTAGTGATTGCGGATCACTCTGGCGGCCTTGGCGCGACCAAAGCTTTGTACGATTCGCCCGGATTTTTAATCCGCGACCCAACGCTGAAGCGTTGGCACACCGAAATGCACAAGGGACCAGAGGGTATGCAGCTGGTGACCGGCGAGCTCATTGACCGTGCCGGCCGCAATACCCTTCCCGCTGCGCTGACGAACCCCGAAAGACAACGCAAAACTTCAACCAATATTTGGACAGGTCATAGCACGCTAGTGGAACGCTATAATGAGCCCGGCAAATTCACGGCGTTCATGGGCTTTGAATATACGCTGATGCCCGGTGGTAACAATTTGCACCGGGTTGTCATGTTCCGTGACGGCAAAAGCCGCACCGACAAAGTGCTCCCCTATGATCCCGGCCAGGGCGACACGCCGGTCAGCCAATTGTGGGACTATATGGACAATTATGAAAAGGTCACGGGCGGCAAAGTGCTCGCGATCCCGCATAACAGCAACCTGTCCAATGGCCTGATGTTTGAACTGGTCGGTCCGAACGGCGGCCCAATGACCGCGCAATATGCACGGCGGCGTGCGGCGCGCGAGCCCGTGGCTGAAATCACGCAGATTAAGGGCGACAGTGAATCGCACCCGTTTTTGTCGCCTAACGACGAGTTCTCCGGTTTCGGCACCGCTGGCTGGGACCTTGGCAATTTGACCATGCAGGCCGCGAAGAAGCCACAGGATTATGCGGGTGAGTATATTCGTGAGGCGTTGAAGCGCGGCCTTGCAATTGAAGCGCGCACAGGTGTGAACCCTTATAAGTTCGGCGTCATAGGGTCGACCGATAGCCATACGGGACTTGCAACGGGTGATGAAAACAATTTCTTTGGCAAACACTCGGGCGGCGAGCCTAACGCCAACCGTGCGTCGCAGGCCCAAAATCTTGGCACCCGGAAAGGCCGCATTGGTTGGCACTATCTTGCAGGTGGCTATGCCGCCGTATGGGCGACCGCCAATACGCGCGCAGCCATTTTCGACGCCATGATGCGACGCGAGGTATACGCCACAACTGGCCCGCGCATGACATTGCGGTTCTTTGGTGGCTGGGATTATGACGACACGCTGTTTGCAGGCGACTGGGTAAAGGCCGGTTACGCAAAAGGCGTGCCGATGGGAGCGGATCTTAAACCCGGCAATGGCGCACCCAAATTCATAATTTCGGCATTGAAAGACCCGATCGGTGCCAATCTCGACCGTGTTCAGATCGTCAAGGGATGGGTAAATGCATCAGGCGTGCTGCAAGAAAAGGTCTTTGACGTTGTATGGGGCGACGCGGACAAAAGGCCAAAGGGCGCGAACGGCAAAGTACCTGCCGTGGGCGACACCGTGAATATCGTCGAAGCCAGCTACACCAACAGTATAGGCGACCCCGAATTGCGCGCGGTGTGGACTGACCCCGAATTCAACCGCAACGTCCGTGCGTTCTATTATGTCCGCGTGATCGAAATTCCGACACCGCGCTGGGTGCTGTTTGATGCCTTGCGTTATGGGGCAAAGCTGCTGCCGGGTACGGAGCTAAAGGCCCAGGAGCGCGCCTATTCTTCACCGATTTGGTATAATCCTAAAAAGAGTTAGCGCAGGCCATTATTCGACATCGATCCCGGCAAGCATCAGGTCGGGATCAGCAATGCCCATCAAGCGGCGCATGGCGAGCCGCGCCAGTCGCTGGGTTTCGGTCTTTCGCCGCGCCGGCGCGACCGGCACCAAAGCTGCTGGCCGGGCGATCTCAGCGTCATAAGCGTCGGCGATAATCAACCCGGCACGTTCGGGCATGAAGGCGTCGCTATGCAGGGGGCCAATGTCGAACCCTGCGGGCACGGCCCAGAAAAACCGGTCGCAATATTCCAGATATTCGGGCCATTTTTGGTCACCCAAAAGATCCGCGCGCGAACATTTTATTTCGACAATGATAATCTCACCCTTGATGGTGAGGCCCATCAGGTCAGCTCGGCGATTGTTGCGTAAGCTGACCTCGGGCTGCACCATGATCTGGTTACGCAAAAACAGACGCGAGACGCCGCGCGCAACCGGGGGTGCACCTGAAAAAGACAAAGATGTCGAAGCCGAATCCATTTTAGGAGTTTAGAACGAAACAAGAACACAATAAAGGCCCCATTTAGGGGCCCTTATCTTCGCGTCAGCTTATCGCACATCAG
>CALGEE010000167.1 GCA_937881525.1 uncultured Sphingomonadales bacterium
CTTTCACCATGGGCCTGATCTTGTTGCTTGTTTTACGCTTCTCACCAAAAGGCCTCATTCCTGAGCGATGAAATTGTGAACCGGTGAATGGGGCAATCCGACCATTTTGCCATGCCCTGTGACGTTGCCTGATGTGCTCAAGTGCTTGGTCAGAAAACGGTCGGCAGGCTGGGTGACGCCAACATGGCCAGAAGGCCATGAGCGACGATTTGCAAAACGATATGTGAGATGAGGGATATAGAATTCATGGATATGGCAGACCTTATCGTTGCGGCACCTGACGCTCATAGATCCGCACGCCAAACCGTAGAGGAATGTCTTGCAAGAATTGCGGCCGAAAATCCCAAACTGAATGCGGTGTCAGTGCTCTTTGCCGAAGCGGCACTCGCGCGTGCAGATATTCTGGATCGCGCAGCTGCCGAAGGCCAACCCACTGGGCGGCTGCATGGCGTGCCGGTTCTGTTGAAAGACGTTATTGATGTTGCCGGTCACCCGACAGGTTTTGGATCAAAAGCCTATGCGATCGGTCCAGCTGCGCGCAACGCGCCGGTCATAGACAGGCTTGAGGCGGAAGGCGCGATCATACTCGGCAAAACGACTATGGTCGAATTCGCTGTGGGAAGCTGGGGCACGAACACTGTGCAGGGCACACCGTGGAACCCCTCTGACGCCACCCAACATCGTGTTCCCGGAGGCTCAAGTAGCGGGGCTGCTGTTGCAGTCGCTGCAGGGTTTGCCCCGATTGCATTCGGTAGCGACACTGGGGGTTCTATCCGAATTCCAGCAGCACTTTGCGGAGTGGTGGGATACAAGCCTAGTTTTGGTTTGATCCCGCTCCAAGGTGTCGCTGCGACCGGCGCAAGCTTTGACACCCTTGGCCCGTTGTCAATGTCCGTCGCGCAAGTGCGTGCCGCCACTGAGGCCGCAGCAGGGATCTCGCTTTGCTATCCTGACACGTCACTTGCCGGTTTGGTTCTCGCTCATGTCAGTGCTACGGCATTAGCGCCAATCGACCCCATTGTTCTGGCGGCCTACAGACGTGTCCTGGCGACATGCGAGGCTGCGGGCGCGACCTTGCGGGAATTTGAACTGCCATTGTCTTTCGTTGATTTACAAGCGCTTAATGGAGACATTGTCGCCTATGAATGCTACCAGCAACTTAGCGGCATTGTTGATGATCAGGAGTCGGATATCGATCCCTATGTTCGCAAGCGCGTTCAGAAAGGGGCGCTGATCACAGCCTCGGCCTACCGCGCGCGTTTAGAGAAACTTCAAGCGACACGACGCACATTTGAGCAAGATTTTTGTGGCTTTGACGCGCTGGTCCTGCCCGGAACCCCCATCCCAGCGCCAACATTAGAACAAGTTGATGAAAGCCAGATACCCATGTCTCGGTATACGCGGTTGGCAAATTGTCTGAACCTTTGCGCCATCACGTTACCAATTGCCGGAACGCCTGCGCCGCTCGGGATTCAATTGGCAGATGTTCACGGGGCTGACGCTAAACTTCTTGCGATCGCCGGGACACTCGAAGCAGAAATGCGCAAAAAGTAACTGTCGGTGCGCCCCGGCTCTTTGCAGCTATTTGACACTGAAGTTGCGAAGGCCCGGAACAGTAGCATCAATATCAGATCCATGCTGATCGGTAGAGTGGTAAGCCTGCCAACGGGACATTACGGGAAGGGCCAATTATTGGTGTTCACCAATGAAGTGTCCGAAGCTGATGTGTTTTCTGCAGTCTTGAAGGTCGCTTTCCATTTCTGCTCTGCGGAAGGTCAGGAGGCTCAAGATCTCAAACCTATACATTTACCTCCGTTTAACTGCGTCTCTTCTCGGGGGGCAATCC